>JBAYQE010000065.1:0-15431 GCA_041677345.1 Thiohalomonadaceae bacterium | reverse complement strand
TTTACAGCGGTAACGCCCTGATCGGCTACGGGAATTTGGTCATCGTCAAGCATGATGAGGTGTTTCTGAGCGCCTATGGCCATAACCGGCGGCTTTTGGTCAAAGAGGGAGACAAAATCAAACAAGGGTCTACACTTGGGGAAATGGGGCAGGGCTCCAACGGGGTTCCTATTCTCCATTTCGAGATCCGGAAGAATGGAAAACCCGTAGACCCACTGCTTTACTTGCCGGGTAGCTGACGCAGAAAAGGACACCAAATGCCCAAGAGCAGCCTGAGAACCGAAAACCTCGACGAATACCTCGAACCCGAGACCCTGGATACGGCCGCGGATGCGGAGGAAGAGGAGGAAGAAACCCTCTATGCGGACGAGGAAGCGGGACTCAGAGAAGAGGAGGCGCCGGAGACCTACGCGCCAGGCCATGTACCCGACAGCCAGCTGGATGCCACCCGGCTGTACCTGAGCGAAATCGGCTTCTCACCCCTGCTCTCGGCCGAGGAAGAGGTCTACTACGCCCGCTTGGCGCAGAAGGGCAACGAATCCGCCAGCAAGCGCATGATCGAGAGCAACCTGCGCCTCGTGGTCAAGATTTCACGCCGCTACCTGAACCGCGGCCTGGCCCTGCTGGACCTCATCGAGGAGGGTAACCTGGGCCTCATCCGCGCCGTGGAGAAGTTCGATCCCGAGCGCGGCTTCCGTTTCTCCACCTACGCCACCTGGTGGATCCGCCAGACCATCGAGCGGGCCATCATGAACCAGACCCGCACCATCCGCCTGCCCATCCACGTGGTGAAGGAAATCAACGTCTATCTGCGCGCCAGCCGGCAACTGGCCCAGCGCCTGGACCACGAGCCCACCCCCGAGGAGATCGCGGCGACCCTCAACAAGCCCGTGGAAGACGTCAAGCGCATGCTGAGCCTGAACGAGCGCGTCACCTCGGTGGACGTGCCCCTGGGCCGCGATGCCGACAAGTCCCTGCTGGATGCCATCCCGGACGAGAACAACGTAGACCCGTCGGACCTGCTGCAGGACGACGACATGCGCGGGAATCTGGAGGAGTGGCTCGGCCAGCTCACCGACAAGCAGCGCGAGGTGGTGGAACGCCGCTTCGGCCTGCATGGGCACGACGTCAGCACCCTGGAAGAGGTGGGCAACCAGATCGGTGTTACCCGCGAACGGGTGCGCCAGATCCAGATCGAAGCCCTGAAACGCCTGCGGGAGATCATGGAGAGCCAGGGGTTTACCCAGGAAGCGCTCTGAACCTTCGAAGATCAACCACGGAGGCCACGGAAACCACGGAGAAAGCGCCGTTTCCGTGTCCTCCGCTGTGTTTGTACGACCGATATCGCCCGTATCCGCCCGTGCGGCGAATTTTCTCTGATCGATCGCAGTCCTGCGTAGGTCACGTTGGCGCGCAGCGTCTACCTGACGCAGCGCGGCCGGACCATGTCACGTAGCTTCGCAACGTGACCTACGGCCGTGCCGGGCTGATGCACTTGTAGTTTCGGGAGTAGGTTACGCTGGTGCGTGGCGCCTGCGTGACAAACCGCGTCTCGAACCGCTCCGGCCTCTCCGCGCCCTCCGCATTGCCACCCCTTCAGCCGTCAGCCGATGAGCAGCGCCGCCGCCACCCGCCGTCCTTCACCGGCCAGCAGGTTATAGGTGCGGCAGGCGGCGCCGGTGTCCATCACCTCGAAACCGGCTCGCAAGTGCACCAGGGGGGCGAGGACGGGCGGGGAGGGCAGGCGCAGGCGGGTGCCTGTGCCGACCAGGACCACCTCGGGGGCAAGTTCCTCCAGTGCGTCGAAGTGCTGTGCGTTGAGCTCCTCGAAGGATTGGGGCGCCCAGTCGCCGATGAGGCGTTCGGGGGTGATAATGATGCTGCGGCGGCAGACGGCGATGCGCTCGCCGGCCTCATTCGGGAACGGGCGCTGGACGTGTATCTCGCCGGGAGCATACGCCTGGATGACAAAGGTGCCGACGGTGTTTTCGAGACTGATTTTCATCGGTGCAGGGTACAGGTGCCCTGATTTGACAGGGGCTTGTGAGCGCCAGTAATGTTAGCAGCTTTCGCTCATCAGGGGTGCCCACCTGTGAGCGCCCCACCGAAACGACGACCTCAGGGAGTGCTATAACCGCATGGCACCCTGCTGTGGCATCGTCCAACGTGGCGAGAGATTCCGGCAGCCTGGCCGTTCAGGCTGGATACCGTTTCAAGCAAGGGTAACGGCACGCCCCCCGCACTTACGCTGAGGTTTAGGCCATGCGCCCCGTGATGAAATCCGCCAAGCTGGCGAACGTCTGCTACGACATCCGCGGACCGGTGCTTGCGCGCGCGCGGCAGATGGAAGAGGAAGGCCACCGCATCATCAAGCTGAACATCGGCAACCTGGCCCCGTTCGGCTTCGAGGCCCCGGAGGAAATCCAGCAGGACGTGATCCGCAACCTGCCCAATTCCTCGGGTTACTCCGACTCGAAGGGATTGTTTGCCGCACGCAAGGCCATCATGCATTACACGCAGGAGAAGCGGATCGCCGGCGTGGGCCTGGAAGACATCTACATCGGGAACGGCGCCTCCGAACTTATCGTGCTCGCCATGCAGGCGCTCCTCAACAACGGAGAGGAAGTGCTGGTGCCTGCGCCGGACTATCCGCTATGGACTGCGGCAGTGAGTCTGGGCGGCGGTACACCGCGCCATTACATCTGTGACGAAGGTGCCGGTTGGCTGCCCGATCTGGCTGATATCCGCGCCAAGGTCAACGAGCACACCCGTGCCATCGTCCTGATCAATCCCAACAATCCCACCGGTGCGCTGTATCCGGACGATCTGTTGCAGGAGATTGTCGAGATCGCGCGCCAGCATCAACTCATCGTGTTCGCCGACGAGATCTACGACAAGGTGATCTACGATGGCCAGACCCATACCTCCATTGCATCCCTGGCGGACGACATATTCTTCGTCACTTTCAACGGCCTGTCGAAGAACTACCGCGCGTGCGGATACCGCGCCGGATGGATGATCGTCTCGGGCGAAAAACGCCATGCCCAGGATTACATCGAAGGTCTGAACATCCTGTCATCCATGCGTCTGTGCTCCAACGTGCCGGGCCAGCATGCGATCCAGACGGCTCTTGGCGGTTACCAGAGCATCCATGACCTGGTCGCGCCCGGGGGCCGCTTGTGCAAGCAGCGTGATTTGGCCTGGGAAATGCTCACGTCCATTCCCGGGGTGAGTTGCGTGAAGCCCAAGGCCTCGTTGTATATGTTTCCGCACCTGGACCCGAAGACGTATCCCATCCAGGACGATCAGTCGTTCATCCTCGACCTCCTGGTGGAGGAGAAACTGCTCCTCGTGCAAGGCTCGGGCTTCAATTGGCCGGAGCCCGATCACTTCCGCTTGGTGTTCCTGCCCAATGTGGACCAGTTGCAGGAAGCGATGGAGCGTCTGGCGCGTTTCCTGTCCAATTACCGGAAGCGGCATGCAGCCTGAAGCCGGGTGACGGTGAAGGTGGTTGCCCGCGTACGATGATTGCCCTGGTGCGGCAGGCGCGTATCACGAACAGGTGTGTTGAAATCATTATTGAAGTCAAAGGCGTCAAAAGCGAATGAAACCCGTGAAAGTAGGCTTGTTGGGCCTGGGCACCGTCGGTGGCGGCACCGTCAACGTGCTCAGGGAGAACGGTGCCGCCATCGAGCAGCGCCTCGGTCGTGCCCTGCAGATCGTGCATGCCTCCACGCGCGACCTGTCCAAGGCCCGCATTTGTGACACCACGGGAATCAACCTCACCACCAATCCTGCCGAAGTGGTGGATGACCCGGACGTGGATGTGGTGGTGGAATTGATGGGCGGTGACGGTATCGCCCGCGAAATGGTGCTGCGCGCCATCCGTAACGGCAAGCATGTGGTCACTGCCAATAAGATGCTGCTTGCCAAGCACGGTACCGAGGTGTTCGCCGCAGCGCGCGAGCGAGGGGTGATGGTCGGCTTCGAGGCGGCCGTTGCCGGTGGCATTCCCATCATCAAGGCCGTCCGCGAAGGCCTCGCCGCCAATCACATCGAATGGCTGGTGGGTATCATCAACGGTACCGGTAACTTCATTCTCACCGCCATGCGCGAGGACGGCCGCGATTTTGCCGACGTGCTCGCCGAGGCCCAGCGTCTGGGCTATGCGGAAGCCGATCCCACCTTCGATGTGGAAGGCATCGATGCGGCCCACAAGCTCACCATTCTGGCATCCATCGCCTTCGGTATTCCGCCGCGTTTCGATGCCGTATACACCGAAGGCATCACACGCATCACGAGCGACGACGTGAACTACGCCGGTCAATTGGGCTATCGCATCAAGGCCTTGGGCATCGCTCGCCGCACCGAGGCAGGCGTGGAACTGCGCGTGCATCCCACGCTCATCCCCGAGCGCCGCCTCATCGCCAATGTGGACGGCGTGTACAATGCCGTGCTGGTGAAAGGCAATATGGTTGGACCGACGATGTACTATGGCGCAGGTGCCGGCGCAGGTCCGACCGCATCCGCCGTGGTGGCCGATCTCATCGATGTTGCACGCGGCATGAGCACGCCGATGGAATGCCGCGTGCCCTGCCTGGGTTTCCAGCCCCAGGCCATGGTCGACCTGCCCGTGCTGCCCATGGGCGAGGTGGAGACTGCCTTTTATCTGCGCATGAAGGCCGTGGACAAGCCCGGTGTGCTGTCGAAGATCTCCAGCGTATTGTCCGACTTCCAGATCAGTATCGAAGCCGTGATCCAGAAGGAACCGAAGCCGGGTGAGCCCGAGGTGGATCTGGTCATCCTCAGCAACGTGGTGAAGGAAGCGACCATGAACGAGGCCATGCGCCGCCTGGAAAGCGACGGCTCCCTCGCCGGCCCCATCACCCACATCCGCGTCGAACATCTGGATTGATTGCGTAAAGTCCGCCAATGAACGCCAATGAACGCAAATGATGTGCATGCTGTGAAGCAGCATTGTCGTTTGCGTTTTTTGCGTTCATTGGCGGACTTCAAATAAAACAGGAACACGACATGCCCTTCCGTAACCGCTACACCGGACTCATCGACCGTTATCGTGACCGCCTGCCGGTCCATGATGACACCCGCATCATCAGCCTGGGCGAGGGCAACACGCCGCTCATCCGGCTGCATAACATTCCCAAGCTGCTGAAGAAGGACGTGGATATCTACGTCAAGTACGAGGGCCTGAACCCCACGGGTTCGTTCAAGGATCGCGGCATGACCATGGCCGTGACCAAAGCGGTGGAAGACGGCTCCAAGGCCATCATCTGCGCCTCCACCGGCAACACCTCGGCAGCGGCTGCGGCCTATGCCGCGCGCGCGGGCATCACCAGCTTCGTGCTGATTCCGGATGGCAAGATCGCGATGGGCAAGCTGGCCCAGGCGATGATCCACGGCGCCGTGGTCATCCAGATCAAGGGTAATTTCGACGACGGCATGCGCCTGGTGAAGGAAGTGGCCGTCGAGGCGCCGGTGACCATCGTCAACTCCATCAATCCCTTCCGCCTGCAGGGCCAGAAGACCGCGGCCTTCGAGATCGTGGAAGAGCTGGGCACTGCACCGGACTTCCACTGCATTCCGGTGGGCAACGCGGGTAACATCACCGCGCACTGGATGGGTTACAGCGAGTACCGCGAGCACGGCATCGTGAACAACGTGCCGCGCATGGTGGGCTATCAGGCCGCCGGCGCCGCGCCTTTCATGCGCGGCCAGATGGTGGACAATCCTGAAACCGTCGCCACCGCCATTCGCATCGGCCACCCGCAAAGCTGGGACAAGGCCTGGGTGGTGCAGAAGGATTCCAACGGCTGGTTCGACGAATGCACCGATGAGGAGATCCTGAGGGCACAGAAGATGCTGGCCGAGAAGGAAGGTGTTTTCTGCGAACCCGCTTCCGCCACCTCCCTGGCCGGGGCCATGCGCGATGTCGTCGCAGGAAAGATCCCGGAAGGGAGCAAGGTGGTGTGCACCCTCACCGGTCACGGCCTGAAGGATCCGGATACCGCCATCAAGCAGAGCGGCTCGCACCTCCTGACCGTCGAAGCCAAGCTCGACTCCGTCAAGCGCGCCATCCTCGACAACATGGCCTGAGCCACGGGCGGCCACCTCTACGGTGGCCGCCGTCCCTGCCGTGGCCAGCACCCGTTCCGCCATCGATATCGTCGTTCCCGGCCTGTTTCGCCAACCGGTGCCGGGGCTTGCGGCCCTCGAACACCTGCTGGCCCGCTCCAGCCGCTCGGTGGTGCCCGCCTCGTCCGAGGCCTTGCTGTTCCACCTCTTCGGCCATGCCCCGATCGCCACGCTGCCCGTCGCGGCGGTGCGTCTGCTGGGCGAGGGATTGGAGCCCGGGGGAGAGTGGCTGCAGGCCGACCCGGTGCAGTTCGTGCCGGCACGCGATCATGTGCTGGTCATGCCCACCGAGCCGCTCGATGCCGCTGAACTTGGCGCCATCGCCGAGGAAATCGGCCGTCATTTCGAGCTGGAGGTTCAGGTCCTGCAGGGACAACTCCTGCTGCGTCGGGCAGCGCCCGTCGGTGTGGTGATCGCGCCCACGGCCAGGGTGCTGGGGCACAGCCTGGGCAGCGTGTTGCCCGAGGGACGTGAGCATCTCCCCTGGCTGTCGCTGATCAACGAAATCCAGATGCTGCTGCACAGCAGCGCGGTGAACCGCGCCCGGGAACAGCGTGGTATCGATCCGGTGAATGGTTTGTGGCTGTGGGGCGGTGGTCCGCTGCCGTCTCCGGTAGCTTCACCTTTCACGTGCGTGTGGGGAGGAGACAGCCTGCTGCGGGGGCTTGCGCTTCTGGGTGGGTGTGAGGCACGGGCCTTGCCCGGCGATGCCGCTCCGGCAGTGGCGGTGGGCCATGGTCGCCAGTTGATCGTTTTTCCCGAGGACGCCGATCCGGCCGGATTGGAAGTCCGCTGGTTCCGGCCGCTGCTTGCCGCACTGCGGGGCGGCAAGTTGTCCCGGGTGAGCGTGTACGATGCCGAGGGCAGGGCCTTCGCCATTTCACGCCCCGCTCTGTACCGCTTCTGGCGCAGGCCTCGGCCTCTGGAAAGCTACCAACAATGAAACACAAGCCACGCATCGAGCGACGGACGCCCGCGCCTGTTCCCGCAGACTTCCCGGAACACCTGCACCCGGTAATGGCGCGCCTGTATGCCGCCCGCGGCGTGCGCTCGGCAGGCGAACTGGAACTGACCCTCAAGCGCCTGCTGCCGGCGCATTCCCTGGCCGGACTCGATGCCGCGACGGCCTTGCTCAGCGATGCCCTGGAACGACGCCAGCGTATCCTGGTACTCGGTGACTTCGATGCCGACGGGGCTACGAGCACGGCCCTGGCGGTGCGTGCGCTGCGCGCCATGGGCGCGGCCCATGTGGATTTCCTGGTGCCCGACAGGTTTCGCTACGGGTATGGCCTTACCCCCGCCATCGTTGAGGTGGCGGCCGCACACAAGCCGGACCTGCTCATAACGGTGGACAACGGCATTTCGAGCCTGGCCGGCGTGGCGGCTGCACGCGCCGCTGGCATGCGCGTACTCATTACCGATCATCATCTGCCGGGCCATGAACTTCCCGCGGCCGAGGCCATCGTCAATCCCAATCAGCCGGACTGTGTCTTTCCGAGCAAGTCCCTCGCCGGCGTCGGCGTGATCTTTTACGTGCTCACCGCGCTGCGAGCACGCCTGCGGGCCGACGGATGGTTCGTGAAACAGGGCATCGAAGAGCCCAACCTGGCGGATTACCTCGATCTCGTGGCCTTGGGCACGGTCGCCGACGTGGCCGTGCTGGACGCCAACAACCGCGTGCTGGTGGCACAGGGCGTCGCACGCATACGTGCAGGTCGCGCCTGTGCCGGCATCGAAGCCCTGCTGCGTGTGTCCGGTCGCGACGCCGCGCGCCTTGCCTCAAGCGATCTCGGCTTTGTGCTCGGGCCACGACTCAACGCGGCCGGCCGGCTGGACGACATGAGTATCGGCATTCGTTGCCTGCTGGCCCAGCATCCGGAGGAAGCGGAGCCACTGGCGCGGGAATTGGACCGGCTCAACGTGGAACGCCGCGCCATCGAGGCTGAGATGCAGGCGGAGGCGCTGGCGGAACTGGAACGCATGCAGCTGAATGGCGTGCTGCCGTTCGGGCTGTGCCTGTTTGAGCCGCATTGGCACGAAGGCGTGATCGGACTGCTGGCCTCGCGCGTCAAGGAGCGGGTGTATCGACCGGTGGTGGTGTTCACCACGGGAGAGAATGGTGAGCTCAAGGGTTCGGCCCGTTCGGTACCCGGTTTTCACATGCGCGACGCCCTGGAGGCCATCGCCACCCGCGAGCCCGACTTACTGCTGCGCTTCGGTGGCCATGCCATGGCGGCGGGACTCGCCCTGCGACACGGTGACTTTGAACGTTTCCAGGAGGTGTTCGATGCACAGGTGCGCGCACACCTGGATGCCACCGATCTGGACGGCATCCTGCTCACGGACGGCGAACTTTCCGCACAGGAAGCACGGCTCGAATTGGCAGAGCAGATCCGCACCGGCGGCCCTTGGGGACAAGGCTTTCCCGAGCCGCGCTTCGACGGTCGTTTCGAGATCGTGCAGCAGCGTGTGGTGAAAGACAGGCATCTCAAGATGCTCGTGCGTTGGCCCGACACATCACGCACCGTCGATGCCATCGCATTCAATACGCGCCCCTGCGAGTCGCGTCATGTGCACGGTGTCTACCGCCTGGATGTGAACACTTATCGCGGCGAACAAAGCTTACAGTTTGTAATGGATTACATGGAACCTTGCTGATTTCCCACACGATACATTGACCTTCCCGTGGTCCAGGGCTAGCTTGTGAATTGGCGTACATATCTAACAAGCCCTAAGAGGGGCGGCATACCACCGGGAGGAACGGGTGAACGGATCCAACGCGCTTTTCAGCATCGATCTCGCACAGGTCTTCAGTTTCGGCGCCATCCTCGTCATGGCCTACTGCCTTTGGCTGGTGGTTTCGCTCAAGACGAACGTGCCGGGCGGCATCATCGGCAAACGCTGGAACCTGCTCATGGGGCTGGTTACGGTGTTTACCGTGGGCTATCTCACCACACCTTTCTTCAGTGCCCTGCCTGAAAACGTGCTGCGGCTCATCGTCGGCATCATCTTTCTTTTCGGTGCGCTCTATGTGGTACTCACCGTCAAGCTCATCTATCGCGTCATACAGGAACTCACCGAATGAACCCCTCCGCCGTCGTCTGCAAAACGGCGAAGGGGGAAGAGGAGATCCAGAAGCGCGTCCATGGACTGGAACGTAACCTTCGTTATGTATTGATCCTGGTGGACGGCAGTTCCAGCGTGGAGCGGATCGTTGCCAAGGGTGAAGGTATGCACGATGTGGAGGGAAGCCTGCTGCGCCTTGCCAGCGAAGGGTATGTGGACATCGAAGGCCTCTCCGTGCGCCGGGGTGGTGAGGACGTGGTCCGCGCAAAGGCCCAACTGATCGCGATCGCCCGGGAACTGCTCGGGGACGAGGCGGGGAAGATCATCAGCAAGATCGAGGCAGCACCCGAAAGCCACGACGGTTTGTTCGAGGCCGTGCAGCAGTGCAAGAAGGTGGTACGCCTCATCATCGACGAGCGGAAGGCCGACGCGCTCATGGTGCGCTGCGGCGCCGTGCTCGATGCCCTCTGACCTGTAGGGCCGGTCCTGCCGGTCGGTGCGTCCACGAACCTCAGTCCTCGCCGCCATCGCCGGCACTGCGCCCGGCCATCCCGCCGTGCCTCTCTATTGCAGCCCGCCCGTGCCAGGGCCGGGTGCGGTAGTGTATGATTCCGTTCTTCCCTTGCCTCTCACGGATTCTCTTTCACATGCTGGAAGTCAATGCCATTTCTCGCCAGATCAAGGATATGCAGGGGCGCATCGACGCCCTGAGGGGGTATCTTTGACTACGACGTCAAGCGCGAGCGTCTGACGGAAGTCAGCCGCGAGCTGGAAGACCCCGCCATCTGGAATCGCCCCGAATACGCCCAGGAACTCGGCCGTGAGCGCGCCAGCCTGGAAAAGTCCGTAGGCACCATCGACGTGCTGTCGCACAGGCTCGAGGAAGCCGCGGAACTCCTGGAGCTTGCGGAGGCAGACAACGACGCCGAAACCGCAATGGCTGTGGCGGCCGACGTGGAATCCGCGGAAAAGGAGCTCGTCAAGCTTGAGTTCCGCCGCATGTTTTCCAATCCCATGGACCCGAACAACGCCTATCTGGACATCCAGGCCGGCTCCGGCGGTACCGAGGCCCAGGACTGGGCCAGCATGTTGTTGCGCATGTATCTGCGTTGGGGCGAGCGGCGCAGCTTCAAGACCGAACTGATGGAAGTCTCCCCCGGTGAAGTGGCAGGCATCAAGAGTGCCACCATCCACTTCCAGGGCGAGTACGCTTTCGGCTGGCTGCGTACCGAAATCGGCGTGCACCGTCTGGTGCGCAAATCCCCCTTTGATTCGGGCAACCGCAGGCATACGTCGTTTGCCTCGGTATTCGTTTCGCCCGAAGTGGACGACGACATCGATATCGAGATCAACCCGGCGGATCTGCGTATCGACGTCTACCGCGCCTCGGGCGCCGGTGGCCAGCATGTGAACCGTACCGAGTCCGCCGTACGCATCACCCATGAACCCTCGGGCATCGTGACCCAGTGCCAGACCGACCGTTCGCAGCACAAGAACAAGGATCAGGCCATGAAGATGCTACGGGCCAAGCTGTACGAAATGGAAATGCAGAAGCGCATGGTCACGCAGCAGGCGCTCGAAGACAGCAAGGCCGACATCGGCTGGGGCAGCCAGATCCGCTCCTACGTGCTCGACCGGTCACGCGTCAAAGATCTGCGCACCGGTGTCGAGACGGCGAACACCCAGGCGGTGCTCGACGGCGATATCGACGACTTCATCGAAGCCAGCCTCAAAAGCGGGCTGGAGTAGCGTTGTTCCGCAACTGAATGCGGGCGGATTGAAAGGCAAAAAGCATTAACCACGGGAGACACGGGGGACACAGGGGGAATTCATCAAGGGTTACCCCACCGGTAGGAGCGGCCTCAGGCCGCGATAGTCGTCGAGAATGCCGCCATCGCGGCCTGAGGCCGCTCCTACAGGCAACAATGGATTTCCCCGTGTCCCCCGTGGTTAGGCTTTTCTCTTCCAGGATTCCATCATGACCGACAACGAACAGACCCTTGACGAGAACAAGCTGATTGCGGAGCGGCGCGCCAAGCTGGCGGCGCTGCGCGAGAAGGGCATCGCGTTTCCCAACGATTTCCGCCGCAATGTCATGGCGGGCGAGATCCATGCGAAGTATCACGCGATGGATGCCGCCGCGCTTGAGGCGCAACCTGTACGCGTGAGCGTGGCTGGGCGCATGATGTCGCGGCGCCTGATGGGGAAGGCGGCGTTCGCGCACATCAAGGATATGTCCGGTCGGATCCAGCTGTTCGTGCAGCGCGACATGCTCGGGGAGGTCTACGAGGAGTTCAAGCGCTGGGACATCGGCGACATCCTCGGCGCCGAGGGTGATCTCTTCCGCACCAAGACCGGTGAGCTCTCCATCAAGGTGGACAGCCTGCGTCTGCTGACCAAGTCGCTGCGCCCGCTCCCTGAGAAGTGGCATGGCCTTTCTGATCAGGAGACGCGCTATCGCCAGCGTTATCTCGACCTCATCATCAACGACGTGACGCGCGAGACCTTCCGTGTCCGATCGAGTGTCATTCATCACATCCGCGACTTCATGGTGGCGCGCGGTTTCCTGGAAGTGGAAACGCCCATGATGCAGGCCATCCCGGGCGGCGCCACGGCCAAACCCTTCGTCACCTTCCACAACGCGCTCGATATGGAGCTTTACCTGCGCATCGCACCGGAACTCTATCTCAAGCGTCTGGTGGTGGGCGGCTTCGAAAAGGTGTTCGAGATCAATCGCAACTTCCGCAACGAGGGGCTGTCCACGCGCCACAATCCCGAGTTCACCATGATGGAGTTCTACCAGGCCTACGCGGATTATCGTGACCTGATGGATCTCACCGAGGAATTGCTGCGCGAGGTGGCGGCCAACGTGCTGGGAACCACCACGGTGAAGTACCAGGGCGAGGAATACCACTTCGGCGCACCGTTCCGGCGCATGACGGTGAAGGAATCCATCCTGCACTTCAACCCGCAGTTGCGCCCGGAGCAACTGGATTCCCTGGAGGAGGCGCGCAAGGTGGCCGAGAGCCTGGGTATCCCGCTCAAGCCCACCTATGGCCTCGGCAAGGTACAGATCGAGATCTTCGAGAAGACGGTGGAGCACCGCCTCAGGGAGCCGACCTTCATCACCGAGTACCCCACCGAGGTCTCACCGCTGGCGCGCCGTAACGACCAGAACCCGTTCGTCACCGACCGCTTCGAGTTCTTCGTGGGTGGGCGGGAAATCGCCAACGGCTTTTCAGAGCTGAACGACCCGGAAGATCAGGCGGAGCGTTTCCGCAAGCAGGTGGAGGAGAAGGCAGCCGGTGACGAAGAGGCCATGCACTTCGATGCCGACTACATCGTCGCCCTGGAACACGGCCTGCCGCCGACCGCAGGCGAAGGGATCGGCATCGACCGCTTGGTGATGCTTTTCACCGATTCGCCATCCATCCGCGACGTGCTCCTGTTCCCCCACATGCGCCGGCAGGGTTGAGGGGAATTGTCTTGCGGTCCGCCAATGAACGCAAAAAAACGCCAATAGGAAGAACGGGGCGTAGGTCACGTTGCGAAGCTACGTAACACGTTCCGTACCTGTGTCACGTAGGCGCTGCGCGCCAACGTGACCTACGGCTGAACGGGATCGATTGCCAAGACGTAAATGGACGCGAGTCACGCCAGGGGAAGCGGACTCCCCTGACGCGGCGCGCCGGATCGCTGCGCTGATGCGCGGCTGGTTTGCCCTTGCGGTGCGGCCCGCCCGATCGCACTCACGACGGGGCCTGGGTATCGCCCAACTCATCGACCGCATAGGGTAGCGGCATGAAACGGAGCACCGCTCCCTGTGCATCGCCGATGCGCACGGTCATACCCGAGTCCACCGCCTCGATGAGTGCCACCGCCAGCAGGTCACAGCCCCCGCCAGGTGCAGGCTGCGCGTTGACCACCTTGCCGGTACCCTGGCCACTCTCGACCTCGGCCGCGAACAACTCATCACCGGGGGCAGGGCAGCTCCCGTCCACATGGGCAAGGAACATGCGGCGCTTGAGCTTGCCGAGATACTGCATGCGGGCCACGACCTCCTGCCCGGTGTAGCAGCCCTTGCGGAAACTCACGCCGCCCACCGCATGCAGGTTCAGCATCTGCGGCACGAAGGCCTCACTCGTGGCGTCCACCACATGGGGGATCCCGGCGCGGATCTCGGTAAGCATCCAGGCATCACGCCCCACGGGTCGTGCCTGTGGAGCGAGTTTGCGCCACAGATGCGCGAGCGCTTCCGGTGTCCCATGGCACTCAAAGCGTCCACCGGGCGTGCGCATTACCAGCATGTCGTCCGACTGCAGCACACCACCGTCCTCCTGCGGTACGTCGGCCCCGAGCGCGTCTGCCAACAGGGCTGACGCACGGGGGCCGGCGATGCCGAAACGGGCCAGCGCATCGCTCACGTCTTCCAGCAGCACCTGGGAACGCAGTACATACATGCGCAGGCGCTTCAAGATGAAGGGCACCCGTTCGGCGGGCATGCGCAGGTAGTGGACGCCATCGCGATAGAACAGCCGGAAGGTGGCGAGGATGCGGCCCTTGGGCGTGCAGTAGCTGTTCAGTTGGCTGGTGGCCGTATCCACGCGGCGCACGTCGTTGGTGACCTGGCCCTGGAGGAACTCGACGGTGTCATTGCCGCTGGCCGCGATCACACCAAAATGGGAGAGATCGGCGATGACATCGCCCGACAGGGCCTCGCGCTCGGCGGTCGCGTCACCGAAGTGGTCCACATGGCCATCGGCCAGTTGTGCGCCATTCGAGACGAGGAAGGACTGCCATTCGCTCTGCATGGAAAGCTCCTTTCTGCTTGTGCGCCGACGTCCGGGACGTCGTCTTTTGCGCCATAATACACTGGTTCATGTTAGCGCCACGCTGGACGTCATCACCCATGATTGATCGCAAACCCCGTCCGGTTTACCTGGACCTGCGCCGCATCCGGCTGCCGGTGACGGCTTGGGTGTCGCTCGGGCACCGGGTGAGTGGCGTGTTCCTGTTCCTGGCGCTGGCGCCTGGACTCTGGCTGCTGCAGCGGGCGCTCGAAGGGCCGGAAGGTTACGCCGATGCAAGGGCCTGGTTGTCCAGCGCGGCCGGCAGGCTGTTTCTCGTGGGGCTGGCCTGGAGTCTGGCACATCATGTGTTCGCGGGCTTGCGTGTGCTGCTCCTCGATCTGCACGTGGGTGTGTCCCTGCCGCAGGCGCGCGCGAGTGCAGCGGTGAGCATGGGGTTGGGGATCGCCGTACTCTTCATGTCCCTGGTGCTGTTATGGTGAGCCGCCTCTCGGGTCTGGGGGCCTGGCTGCTGCAGCGGCTCAGTGCCGTCTATCTGCTGGGGTTCCTGTTGTTGTTCACCCTGGCTTGGGCCGGTGCACCCGGCGCGGGGCACGAGGCGCTGGCCGCCGCGCTTGCCCGTCCGCCGCTGGCGCTGGCCGCGGCCCTGGCCATGGCTTCGCTGCTCGTGCATGCCTGGGTGGGCGTGCGCGATGTGATCCTCGATTACGTACATTCTGCCGCGTGGCGCCTCGTTGCGCTCGGGGTGCTCGCGACCTGGCTGCTGTCGCTCGCTATCTGGTCCGCGTGGATCCTGCTGAAGGTAACCACCGCATGAATATCCCGCGTCGGCGTTTCGACACGCTCGTCATCGGCGCCGGCGGCTCCGGTCTGCGTGCTGCGCTGCAACTGGCGCGCGCAGAGGCCGATGTCGCCGTGGTGTCCAAGGTGTTTCCCACCCGTTCGCATACGGTTGCCGCGCAGGGCGGCATCAACGCCGCGCTCGCCAATGTCACGCCCGACAACTGGCACTGGCACATGTACGACACGGTCAAGGGCGGGGACTTCCTGGGTGATCAAGACGCCATCGAATTCATGTGTCGCGCCGCCGCCCAGGTGGTGATCGAACTGGAACACGCAGGCGTGCCGTTCTCGCGGCTCGACAACGGCAGGATCTACCAGCGGCCCTTCGGCGGCCAGAGCCAGAATTTCGGCGGTGGCCAGGCCACGCGCACCTGTGCCGCGGCAGACCGCACCGGCCACGCCATCCTGCACACGCTGTATCAGCAGAACATCCGCGCACGCACCCATTTCTTCGACGAATTCTTCACCGTGGACCTGTTGCACGACGACCAGGGTGACATCCTCGGCGCGCTGCTCATCGAGATCGAAACCGGTGAGCCGCTCATCATCGAGGCGCGGACG
>JBAYQE010000064.1:0-15436 GCA_041677345.1 Thiohalomonadaceae bacterium | reverse complement strand
GTGTCGGCCTACCTGCATTCGGCCACCATGGTGAAGGCGGGCGTTTTTCTGCTCATACGCCTGTGGCCGGTGCTGTCCGGAACGCCGGAGTGGGGCTGGATCGTGGCGGGCGTAGGGGTGATCACGCTCCTGGTGGGTGCGTTCAACGCGATCTTTCAAGCCGATCTCAAGGGCCTGCTGGCCTATTCCACCATCAGCCATCTGGGGCTCATCACCGTGCTGCTGGGTATCGGTACGCCGCTGGGCGTCGTAGGGGCAATCTTCCAC
Organism: Thiohalomonadaceae bacterium; assembly: GCA_041677345.1. Lineage (GTDB taxonomy): Bacteria > Pseudomonadota > Gammaproteobacteria > Thiohalomonadales > Thiohalomonadaceae > JALOAT01. The sequence continues at coordinate 15,169 of JBAYQE010000064.1, read as the reverse complement.
ACCATCAATCACGCCACGTTCAAGGCCTCGCTGTTCATGGCCGCCGGTATCGTGGACCATGAGACCGGTACCCGCGACATGCGCGTGCTGAAGGGCCTTTACCTCGCGCTGCCCGTGACGGCGACCCTGGCCATCGTGTCGGGCGCCGCCATGGCGGGGGTGCCGCTGTTGAACGGCTTTTTGTCCAAGGAGATGTTCTTCGACGCAACCTTGGCCGTGGGCGGGCCCGGGGACTGGTGGATGCCGGCGGCGGCAGTGGCCATGGGTATCTTCAGCGTGGCCTACGCCTTGCGCTTCATCAGTATCTTCTTTGGTAAGCTGCCCGCGGATCTTCCCTCCGAACCGCATGAGCCACCACGCTGGATGCTGCTTCCCGTGGCCGTGCTGACGGTGCTGTGCGTGCTCGTGGGCAGCTTGCCATCCCTGAGTGTGGGGCCTTTCCTGCGCGATGCCGTGGTGTCGGTGCTGGGCGCGCGCACGCCGGCCTACAACCTGGCCGTGTGGCACGGTTTCAACGTGCCGCTGCTCATGAGTGTCGCCGCGCTGGGGGGAGGCGTCGTGCTCTACACGCTGCTGCGTCGCTATTTCGACCTGCGCAACCGCACCGGCGTACCAGTGCTGGCCCGTTTGAACGGGGCGCGCATCTACGACAGCATCATGCTGCACATCTCCCTCGGCGCCGGTGGACTCATGCGGCATTTGGGTACCCAACGCCTGCAGCCGCAATTGCTGCTGATGGTGGTGATGATGCTGCTCATGCCCACGTTGTTGGCCCGGCCGGTGCTGAGCGTGGCGGGCTTAGACGCCATCGACCCGCTGTTCGCCGGCATCTGGCTGATCGGCGGCGCCTGTGCCCTGGCGGCTGCGTGGCAGGCCAAGTATCACCGCCTCGCGGCACTGATTCTGGTGGGCGGCACGGGCATTGTCACCAGCATGACCTTCCTCTGGTTGTCGGCTCCCGATCTGGCGCTCACCCAGTTGATGGTGGAGACCGTCACGGTCGTGCTGTTGCTACTCGGCTTGCGCTGGCTGCCACCACGCATCGCACCGGAGGAACTCAACTTGCGTGTCCCGCGCAGTGTTTGGTTGCACCGCTCCCGCGACTTTGCCATCGCCGTGGCCGGAGGCCTTGCCCTGGCGGCCGTGAGCTACCAGGTACTGAACGGTGCCGCTCCGGACGGTATCGGCGGGTTCTTCGTGCGCCATGCGCTCCCGGAAGGCGGTGGCGCCAATGTGGTGAACGTGCTGCTGGTGGATTTCCGCGGCTTCGACACCCTGGGCGAGATCACCGTGCTCGCCATCGTCGCCCTGACCGTGTACGCGCTGCTGCGCCGGTTCCGACCCGCACCGGAAAGCATCACCGGCCCGACGCAACGTAGCGGCGCCGCCGATCCGGCCGTGGGCCAGACCCCGGCGGAGCAGGCCGAGCACGGCTACCTGATGATCCCGGCGGTGTATCTGCGCTTCCTGCTTCCGTTCATCATCGTCGTCGCGCTGCATTTTTTCATGCGTGGCCACAACCTGCCGGGCGGGGGCTTCGTCGCCGGATTGATCTTCGCCGTCGCATTCATCGTGCAATACATGCTCGCTGGCACGGTGTGGGTGGAATCGCACCTGCGCCTGCGTCCACAGAAGTGGTTGGCCGTGGGACTGGTTACGGCCGTGCTCACCGGTGCGGGTGCGTGGTGGTTCGGTTATCCGTTCCTCACCAGCCACACCGTGCACCTGCGCCTGCCGCTGCTCGGTGATGTGCACATCCCCAGTGCCTTCGCGTTCGATCTGGGTGTGTTCGTAGTGGTAGTGGGGGCGACCATGCTGATCCTGGTGGCGCTGGCGCATCAGTCCGTACGCAGCCACCGCCACAGTAGTGACGGACGCCCGGCCGTGCCGAGGGAGGTCGGGTGAACGCCATCCTCGCCCTTGTCATCGGCGTGCTGTTCGGGTCGGGCATCTGGCTGGTGCTGCGCCCGCGCACCTTCCAGGTGATCATGGGGCTGCTGCTCATGTCCTATGCCGTCAACCTGTTCATCTTCATCATGGGGCGTGTGACCGTGGGTAAGCCGCCCCTGCTCGACGGTTTGCCCGAGCCGGCGGCCATGGCCGATCCGCTGCCCCAGGCGCTGGTACTCACCGCCATCGTCATCGGTTTCGCCACCACGGCCCTCTATCTGGTGATGATGATCGGATCGCGTGGCGTCACCGGCACCGACCACGTGGACGGCCAGGAGCCCGAGTCATGAGCATGGGCTGGCTCGAACACCTCATCCTCGCGCCGGTGCTGTTGCCGCTGTTGACGGGTGCACTGCTGATCCCGGTAGGGGAAAGCCATCACCGCTTCAAGTTCGCAGTGAACCTGCTCTCCGTGCTCACCATGCTGGGCGTGGCGCTCATGCTCGTGGCCTTGACCGATGGCGGTCATTGGCCCGGCGGCATGGGGGTCTACCTGGCCGCGAACTGGGCAGCACCCTTCGGTATCACCCTGGTGGTGGACCGCCTGTCGGCCATGTTGCTGACGCTCGCGGCGCTGATCGCCGTCGCCGCACTCCTGTATTCCATGCAGAGTTGGAGCCGCATCGGCGTGCACTTCCATTCGCTGTTCCAGTTCCAGCTCATGGGCATCAACGGCGCCTTTCTCACCCATGACCTGTTCAACCTGTTCGTGTTCTTCGAGGTCATGCTGGCCGCATCCTACGGCCTGCTGCTGCACGGCTACAACATGCCGCGCATTCGCGCCGGGCTGCAGTACATCGCGATAAATCTGGTCGCCTCGCTGGTATTCCTGATCGGCGTGGCGCTGGTGTACGCCGCCGCCGGCACGTTGAACATGGCAGACCTGGCCGGTCGCGTGGTGGCGCTCGACGCGGATGACCTGATGCTGCTGAAGACCGCCATGGCGGTGCTGGTGGTCGCCTTCCTGGTGAAAGGCGCCATATGGCCACTGGGCTTCTGGCTGCCCACTGCCTATGCCGCGGCGTCGCCACCGGTCGCAGCCATTTTCGTGCTCATGACCAAGGTGGGCATCTATGTGATCTTCCGGGTGTGGCTGCTGGTGTTTTCAGATGCTGCAGGTGCAGTGGCGGGGTTTGGTCGTGAAGCCCTCCTGTGGGGCGGCATGGCAACCATTGCGTTCGGTGCCGTAGGGATGCTTTCCGCCCAGGAACAGGGGCGCCTGGCCGGCTATGCCGCCATCGTCTCATCCGGCACCTTGCTGGCGGTACTCGGCTACGGGCAGGCGTCGGTGGTCACGGCGGGGCTGTTTTACCTGCTGAGTTCCACGCTCGCCATTGCCGCTTTCATGCTGCTGGTGGAGTTGAACGATCGCATCCGTTCGCCGGCAGCGGCGATGCTCGCGGTGACCATGGAGGCCTTTGGCTTCGAAGAATCCCCGCAACAGCCCGTGGGCCGGGGCATTCCGGCATCGCTGGCCTTCCTCGGCCTGTTCTTCGTCGCTTGTGCACTGATCATCGCCGGCCTGCCGCCGCTGTCGGGATTCGTCGCCAAGTTCGGCCTGTTCCACGCCTTGCTCAATCCGGACGGCGCGGGTGCCGTTGCCGGCACCATGGCCTGGAGTCTCATGGCCCTGTTACTGGTGTCAGGGCTCGCAGCGATCATCGCCTTCATGCGGTTCGGCGTGCGTACCTTCTGGGCCTCGCCCGTGGCGCCGCCGCGTCTGCAATTCATGGAGGCGGCGCCGGTCACCCTGCTGGTGCTGTTGTGCGTGGCGCTCACCATCCAGGCCGGTCCCGTATTCGCCTACCTGGAGCGCACCAGTGCAGTCCTGCATCAGCCCGGTGTTTATGTGCAACGGGTGCTCGCACAGCCGGTGGTGGGGGAGGAGGGGCCATGAAGCGCTGGTTGCCCGCCCCGTTCACCTCGCTGGGTCTGCTGCTCACCTGGTTGCTGCTCAACCACAACCTGGCACCGGCCCACCTGCTGATGGGTTCGGTGCTTGCGTTCACGGTGCCCCTGCTGACCCGTTCCCTGCAGCCGCTGGGCGATCCGCGCCCACGCAAACTGGGGGCACTGTTGCGGCTGCTGTCCATGGCCTCCGTCGAGATCGTGCGCTCGGCCTTCAACGTAGGCCGCATCATTCTGTTCGCCCATCCGGAGGGCGTGAACTCACAATTCATCCGTGTGCCGCTGGATCTGAAGAATCCCTATGGCCTCGCGCTGTTGTCCATGCTCATCAACGCCACGCCGGGCACCGTATGGGTTGAGATCCTCCCCGGCACCCATGACCTGGCCCTGCACGTGTTCGACCTTTATGACGAAAAATGGTGGATCGACACCATCAAGAACTGCTACGAAAAACCGCTGATCGAGGTTTTCGACGGAGTGACGCCATGACCCTGCTGCTCGAACTGGCCATCGGATTCGTGCTCGTGTGCATCGTGCTCTCCATGCTGTTCTGCACCGTGCGCCTGCTCATCGGCCCGTCGGCCCAAGACCGGGTACTGGCACTGGATACCCTGTGGATGTGCTCCATGCTGTTGGCACTGGCGCTGGGGCTCCGCTTCGGCAGTCTGGTGTATTTCGATGCGGCGCTCATCATCGCATTGCTTGGGTTCGTATCCACCATTGCACTGGCCAAGTTCCTCATGCGTGGGGAGATCATCGAATGAACGGGGTCGAGGCCCTGCCGGCGTGGGCGGCGATACCGGTGGCGCTGCTGCTGGTCCTTGGCGGCAGCATCATCCTCATTGGTGCCCTGGGTCTCATGCGTCTGCCGAGCTTCTACCAGCGCATCCATGGCCCCGCCATCACCATCACCCTGGGCACAGGCTGCGTGCTGGTCGCGTCCATGATCCATTTCAGCGTGCTGCAGTCGCGCTGGGTGATTCACGAGTTGCTGATCGCGGTGTTCGTGCTCCTGACCGCCCCGGTGGTCGCCATGATGATCATGCGCGTGGCCGTGTACCGCGACCTGCGCGCGGGCAAACACGTGGCAAAAATCTATCTGCGCAGGGAACGACGCTAGGTGGAGAGGGGGCGCATGTCAGGCGCGCCCCGCCCGGCTCATGGCTTGATGGCCACCTTCAGCACGCCTTCACGTTGGTTGGCGAACAGGTCGTAGGCGGCCAGGATGTCATCGAGCTTGAAGTGGTGCGTGACCAGGACGTTGAGATCCACGCGGCCGGATTCCACCACATTGATGAGGCGGCGCATACGCTCCTTGCCACCGGGGCACAGGGCCGTGTTGATCCTGTGATCACCAAGGCCGGCGGCGAAGGGTTCCAGCGGGATTTTCAGGTCGCTGGAATACACACCCAGGCTCGAGAGCGTCCCACCGGGCTTCAGCACGCGTAAGGCCGATTCGAAGGTGGACTGCAGGCCGAGCGCTTCGATGGAGGCATCGGCACCGCGCCCACCGGTCAGCTTCATTACTTCGTCCACCACATCGCAGTTCTTGAAGTTGAGGGTCACGTCGGCACCCATCACCTTGGAAATACCCAGCCGGTGATCGTTGCCATCCACCGCGATGATGGTGGTGGCGCCGAGCAGTCGTGCGCCCGCCGTTGCACACAGGCCGATGGGGCCTTGTGCGAAAATCACCACAGTGTCGCCGATGCGAATATTGGCGTTTTCCGCGCCTTTGAATCCCGTGGACATGATGTCGGGGCACATCAACACCTGCTCGTCGGTCAGGCCATCGGGAACGGGTGCGAGATTGGCCTGTGCGTCGGGGACCAGCACGTATTCGGCCTGGGTGCCATCGATAAGATTGCCGAAGCGCCAGCCTGCGGTTGCCTTGTAGCCATGTCCGCCGACCTTGCCGCTCGGAATGAGATAGCTGCCGTCCTGGGACGGAAACCCGTCCTGGCTCGAATACGACGTGAAGCTCGGGCAGATGGCGCCGGCGATGACCCGCTGGCCTTCGGTGTAACCCTGTACGGCACTGCCCAGTTTCTCGATCACCCCGACCGGCTCGTGGCCGATGGTCAGGCCCTTGGCCACCGGGTACTCGCCCTTGAGGATATGGATATCCGTGCCACAGATGGTGGTGGTGGTGATGCGCATCAATGCATCATTGGGCCCAACGTCGGGGATCGGCTTCTCGACCAGTTCGAGCCGGCCCGGTTCGATGAATACGGTGGCTTTCATCTTGGTGGCCATGGGTTCACCTCAAGGGAGTGGTCAGGTTTCGCTATCCACTTGCGCGACATGCCTTGCATGCCGCCGTCCGGCTTTGCTCCGTCATAACCCTCTTCCTTCTTAACCTTAAGCCACGAGACCCGCAGTTCAACGCAGCGCTGCGCGAATGAGGCAGCGTCCCGGACATCGAGACCCCGGGCCATCTATAATGGGCGCTTGGCGGCGCGCGCCCTGAACCACTGCGGTCACCCGTTGCAGCCCTTCGCTGATCGCTGCGCGCCATTCCCCCCAAGGAACCCTAGTAAGACCCGTCAGCACTCCCATGGCCGAACGCCGCGTTGCACCGAAGCCGCGCGCACCGGGCAGGTCCACCTCGGGCCTGGTGCATATGGTGCGTGCGCTGCGTTTTCGTAATTACCGCCTGTACTTCACCGGCCAGAGCATCTCCCTGATAGGTGCGTGGATGACACGGCTGACCACCAGTTGGCTGGTGTGGCGCCTGACCCATTCGCCTGAGATGCTCGGCTTGGTGGCGTTCATCGGCCATGTGCCGACGCTACTGCTGGCACCGGTGGCCGGTGTGTGGGTCGACCGGCTCGATCGCCATCGCCTCCTGGTGGTCACGCAAGTGCTCGCCATGCTGCAGGTGTTCACGCTGGCTGGTCTCACGCTCACCGGCTGGGTGGAGGTCTGGCATGTGATCGTGCTGCAGTTGATCCAGGGCGTGATCAATGCTTTCGACATGCCGACGCGGCAGGCGCTGCTGGTGGACCTGGTGGATGATCGCGCCGATCTGCCCAATGCCATTGCCCTCAATTCCACCATGGTGAACGGTTCACGCCTGGTGGGCCCGAGCCTCGCCGGGGTGCTGATCGCGTGGGTGGGCGAGGGCTGGTGCTTCTTCCTCGACGGCCTGAGCTACCTCGCGGTAATCACTTCGCTGCTCGCGATGCGCGGACTGGTCCGACGACCAGCTCGCAAGTCACACCGGGTGCTGCACGAACTGGTGGATGGCTTCGGCTACGTGCGCGGCTCCATGCCGATACGTGCCATCCTCTTGCTGCTCGCACTCATCGGATTCGTAGGCATGCCCTACGCGGTGTTGCTGCCGGTCATCGCCACGCAGGTCCTCGATGGTGGCTCGGATACCCTGGGGTTTCTTATGGGCGCCATGGGGTTTGGCGCCACCTGTGGGGCGTTGTATCTGGCGTCACGGCATTCGGTACTAGGCCTGGGGCGACTGATCCCGCTGGCGGCGGCCACCTTCGGTGCCAGTCTGATCGGTGTGGGCCTGTCCACGTCGTTGGTGCTATCCCTGGGCCTGATGGTCCTCACCGGGGTGGGGTTCATGCTTCACCTGGCCTCCAGCAACACACTGATCCAGACCCTGGTACGCGACGACATGCGCGGACGGGTGATGGCACTCTATGCGGTCGCCTTCACGGGTATGTCGCCCTTCGGCAGTCTGCTGGCAGGGGCGGCCGCGACACGCGTGGGGGCACCGTTGACGGTGCTCATGGGCGGTGCGCTCTGCCTGTTGGGAGCCCTCCTCTTCAGCCGTAAACTGCCGGAACTGCGTGAGAAGATGCACCCCGTTTACGTGGAGAAGGGCATTCTTCCCGCCGTGGCGAACGGCCTTGGCCATGCGGCGACGGTGGAGCAGGAAAACATCCCGTAGTGGCAGGGAAAAGGTGCGGCTTCGATGCGATAATCCGCTGCCCATGTTGCGAGGAAATCGGCTTGAAAGGCCCGCTCATCACCCTTCGCGAGCACGCCGCCATGGAGGCGGCGCGCCGCGCCGGTGCAGCTACACTGGCATGTTCCCTGGATCTGGACCGCTCCACCACGCTCATCGAACTGAACGCGCAGTGCTGGTCGTGGGCCGGGCGTCAGTTTCCCTATCTGGAGGATTGCAGGGAGCGCACCATCTATCACTGGGCCGGCACGGGGTTCGAACCGGTGGCACGTTTCACCACCTCGCTCATCAAGCTGGTGCCCACCGCGTGGGGACCGCCCACCTTCGAAATCGACGGCATCAAGATGTTGCCGACGGCGCAGGTGTCGCCCTATGACGATGCGCGTCGCAAGGTGAGCCTGATCCAGCCCCGGGGCAAGGTGATCCTGGATACCTGCGGCGGCCTCGGTTATTTCGCAGCGTGGTGCCTGCAGGGTCAGGCGCAACGCGTGCTGTCCTTCGAGAAGAATCCCGACGTGATCTGGCTGCGCAGCCTCAACCCGTGGTCACCGCAGGCAGGTGGGGCGCTGGTGCTGAACAACGGCGACATAGCCAGCGAGATCATCACACTGCCCGATGCCTCCGTGGAGGGTATCCTGCACGATCCGCCTCGCTTCGGCATCGCAGGCGAACTCTATTCCCAGTCCTTCTACGACCAGCTTGCACGGGTGCTCCGACGCAAGGGCCGCCTGTTCCATTACACCGGCACGCCCAATCGCCTCACCAGCGGCCGTGACGTACCCGGGGAAGTCGCAAGGCGCTTGCGTCAGGCAGGGTTTACTACCCAATTGGCGGGAGACGGCGTGCTGGCCGTCAGGCGTTGAGCGACTGGGGCGTGCTCAGGAGCGGTTGCACGCCTTGAAAAACAGCACATCCGAGGTGACGGCCTCCGCCTCATCAGTGCCGGGTAGCGTGAAGTAGAAGGTGGCACCCTGGTCGACGGCGCCTTCCGCCCAGACCTCGCCGCCATGACGCTGGATGATGCGGCGGACCGTGGTGAGGCCGATACCCGTACCTTCGAAGCCATCCTCCGCATGCATGCGCGAGAAGGGCTCGAACAGGCGCGGGGCCCAATCGGGATCGAAGCCCACGCCGTTGTCGCGCACGAACAGCACATCCCGGCCGCCTTGTCGCGCCCTGCCGACACTGATGCGGGGTGATGAGGATCGTGCACTGAATTTCAGTGCATTGCCGAGCAAATTCACCAGCACCTGGCGCAACAGTACCCGATCGCCCAGGGCAGTGAGGCATGGCTCGATGGTGATGTGCGCGCTGCCGCCCGTGCTCTCCTCTTCGAGTTGACTCACGACCTCGCGGGCGAGGGTGCTGAGGTCCACGTTCACGGGTTCGATGTCGCAACGGTACACGCGCGAGAGCAGGAGCAGCCCGTCGATGAGGGTGTTCATGCGCATCGTGGCACCTTGAATACGATCCAGGCACTGGCGTGCACCTTCTTCCAGAGCTGCACCGTGCTCCTCCGCCAGGATCTGGCTGAAGCCATTGATGGCACGCAGCGGCCCGCGCAGATCGTGGGATACGGAATAGGAAAACGATTCCAGCTCACGGTTGGCGGCCGCCAGCGCGGCAGTGCGTTCAGCCACCCTGTGCTCCAGGGTGGCATTGAATTGGCGCAACTCGGCTTCGGCCTCCTTGAGCCGGGTGACATCGAGGCCTGCCTCGAGGATGTAGGTGGAGCCGTCGGTGTTCCTGAAGGGGAAGTCGTAGACGTAGTAATGCCTGTTGTCCGGGCCGGTCCATTCCCATTCCACCGGTGCACCGGTGATCAGCACGTCGAAGCTGCGGCAACCCTCGCAAGGGGTGCTGCGGCCGTAGAGGTAGGTGTAGCAACGCGCGCCCTTGGGGTCCCCGAAGCGCTCGCGAAAGCAGCCGTTGGCGAAGGTCATGTGGTAGTCCGGGCTGAGCAGGACTGCATAGATGGGTAAGCCGTCCAGGATGGCATGCAGGCGCTCGCGTTCGGCCTTGAGCGCCTGCTGATTGCGCCTGCGCTCGGTGATGTCGCGGATAAAGGCCACAAACTTGCCGGTTTCGGCCCAGAAGGAGGCGCTGGTCTCCACGTCGAACACGGTGCCGTCCTTGCGCCAGTGACGTGCTTCGAAGCGCTCGAACCCGCTGCTAATGATCTGGTCGATGCGCCGGGCCACCTGCACGGGTTCAACCGCAGCCAGATCGGCGATGTGCATGTGCAACAGTTCATCACGGGTGTATCCGCTCATGCGGCAGTAGGTATCGTTGACGTCGCGGATCCGGCCATGTCGATCAAACGCCCAGAATCCATCCGGCGTGGTGGCCAGAAGCGTCGCATAACGGGCCGCTTGAATGCGTAACAGGTTTTCGGTTTCCTTGTCATTGGTGATGTCGCGCAAGATCACCAGCACACCTTGGGCCACACCATCCGCGTGCTGTTTGGGTACGGTGGTGACCCGGAACCACCCCGCAGTCTCATGGCCGGCGAAATAGGTCTCGCGCACCACGGGGGTACCGGAATTCATGGCTTGGCGTGCGTCGGTCTCGAACAGTTCGGCCTTGTCCCGGGGGAACACATCAGCGGCCTGCCGCCCGATGGTTTCCCCTTCTGGGGTGCCGAAAAAGCGGGCGAACGCGGCGTTGATGACCTGGTAGCGCAGTGTCACATCCTTGGCGGCGATCAGATCCGGCGTGGTATCGATAAAGGCCTTGAGCAGGTCGGAATAGGTCATGCAGTGGGACGTTCTCGGTGGAGCCGGTGCTGCTGCGCAGGCCGTTGCGACTAAGGCGGGCAGACACATTGTGGTCGTTGGACCGATTCTATACTCTCATCAACTTCATGGAACAAGTGCGCGGGGCAAATTCGCGGGCAGCATTGGTTTCCACATGCCGTCGGGAACCCTCCCTTGTCCCACCACGGTCACGTATCCTCGTGACAACAGCACAACACCCACCGTGTACTGCGCGAACGAATTACCGCTACTGATGAAAGCGCCCATGAACGACAGGCTTGACGAGATTGAAATCCGCGTGCTCGGCGCTCTGCTGGAGAAGGAGCTGGCCACACCCGAGGCCTATCCACTTTCACTTGCCGCATTGACGGCCGCCTGCAACCAGAAGTCGAGTCGCGAACCGGTGATGTCACTGCAGGAGGCAACGGTTCTGGATGCGGTGAATGCGCTCATGAAGAAACACATGGTACGGGAACGGAGCGGGGCCGGGAGCCGTGTGGTGAAGTATGCGCACCGGTTCTCCGACGTGCTGGACCCGGCGGAGGAACTGCCGCGGCCGCAGCGCGCGCTGCTGTCGCTGCTCATGCTGCGCGGTCCACAGACACTGGGTGAACTCCGCACCCGCAGTGCGCGTATGCACGAATTCCAGGACCTCATGGAAGTGGAACAGGTGTTAGGGGAAATGGCCGCACGGCCGCAAGGCGCTCAGGTGGCAGAACTCCCACGCCAGCCAGGTCAGAGGGAGCGGCGCTTCATGCACCTGCTGGGTGGTGATGTCCCGCCACCCGGAGCGGCCCAGCCGGTGCCGCTGATGGACGACACCGCGGCACGGTTGGCGGCGCTTGAAGAGGAAGTCGCCATGCTGCGTCAGGAACTCGCATCCCTGCGCGCAATGCTCGGGCAGCGCTGAACTGGGGCGTGCTTGCGGTGCGCGCCGACGCTCCCGGCACCCGCACCGTATCCACCGGTTCGGCAAAGGGCGAGCGCTCAGTCCCTTACCGCGCGGACCATGGCACTACCTTCGCCGCGTGGGTCACTCGCCGCACGCACGGTGTTGCCGGCTAGGTTCCACTCCACCGCCTGCATATTGCCCCACGGCTGTGTCACCGTTTCCAGCCTGTGACCCTTCGCAACCAGCGCCTGCTGCTCTTCGGCGGTGAATGCCCCGGGCTCCATGAACAAGGTGTCGGGCAGGTATTGGTGGTGGAAACGCGGGACCTCGACCCAGGACGCGGGGCCGTTGCCTGCCACGGCATCGAGCACACCCAGCAGCACCATGGTGATGATGCGGCTGCCCCCCGGGGTACCCAGCACCGCGACGCGTCCGTCGCCGGCGATGAAGGTGGGGGTCATGGAGGAAAGCATGCGCTTGCCCGGGGCGATGGCGTTCGCTTCACCGCCCACCAAACCATAGGCGTTGGGCGTGCCGGGCCGGGCGGAAAAATCGTCCATTTCATCGTTAAGCAGCACACCGGTGCCGGTGGAGAGAAAGCCCGAGCCGAACGGGTAGTTGATGCTGAGGGTTGCGGCCACGTAGTTGCCTTCCTGATCCAGTACGGAGAGATGGGTGGTGTGCGGTCCGGCGGGTACGGGTTGTGACGGCGCCAGCGCGGTGCTGGGCGTGGCGCGATCCATGCGCAAAGAGGCGCGCAGCCCCGCGGCATAGAAGGGATGCGTGAGTCTGGCCACCGGCACCTCGATGAAGTCCGGGTCTCCCAGGAACTCGGCACGATCGCGGTAGGCTCGGCGCATGGCCTCCACGAGCAGGTGTGCACGCGCGACCCGGGGTAGGGCATCGATCGGGTAGCCCTCGAGGATGTTGAGCATGGTGAGCAGGGCAACGCCCCCGGAGGAGGGCGGGGAGGCGGTGGTGATGGTGTAGCCGTGATAGCTGCCGCGTAAGGGCTGACGCTCGATTACGCGATAAGCAGCCAAGTCCTCCAGGGTGATGATGCCGCCGCCCGCGCGCACGTCCCGTACCAGGCGGTTGGCCACGGGCCCATCGTAGAATCCCGCGTGTCCACGCTCGGCCAGGGCGACCAGCGTCTCCGCGAGCGCCGGTTGACGGATCACGTGGCCCGCCGGCGGTACCTGCCCGTCGAGCAGAAACACCTTGCCGCCCCCATGCTGTGCCAGGGTATCGCTGCGGAAGGCGGCCATGCGCCGGTAGTGCTCAGTGACTGGGAAGCCTTCGCGGGCCAGTCGGATGGCGGGCGCCAGGGTGTGGGCCAGCGGCAAGCGGCCGTAGCGGCTGGCGATGTGGGCCAGGGCTGCCGGCTCACCGGGCACGCCGGCAGCGAGGGGGCCGTCCCTGGAAAGTCCGGGGACCACCTCGCCGGCGGCATCCAGGTACATATCGCGATGTGCCGCACGAGGGGCGGTTTCCCGCCCGTCCACCATGGTCTCAAACCCGTCGGCACGGTGCAGCAGCCAGAAACCTCCGCCGCCCAATCCCGAGCCGTAAGGTTCCACCACCGCCAGCGCTGCCGATACGGCCACCGCTGCGTCGAAGGCGTTGCCACCTGCGGCCAGTATCTCGAAACCTGCCTCCGTCGCGAGGGCATGGGCGCTCGCAACGGCTGCCGCGGGCGGCCGCTCCGCGGCGCCAACGGTCGTACACCACAAGACTGCCAGGATAATGAACCGGCGCATGCTCCCTCCCATGAATCCCACGCGCAGCATTAGGCCACAACCGGGCGCCCGTTTGAATGCGGCGTGCACCGGGCATCGGTGTCGTAAGGCTTCAAGACAGGAGTGAATGCAGAGGTACAGGAAATACGGGGAACGGCATCCCTCGTCTCTGCGCTTGGCCGCTCCATCAGCAAGGGCTAGGGCAGGGCCTCCCGGTAGCAATCCAGTCTTGCGCCGCCGCCATAATCGAAGATGAGATGACCTTTGCCCGCGTGTCCGGCGGCGTTGAAACGCACGGGATAGGAGGTCTTCTGTGGACCGCTGCGGAAAGCGAGGGTGTTACGGCGGGGATCGAAGTCGTAGCGGCCGCTACCGCCATACATGATGTCGCGATAGCTGCCGTCCTTATGGAGTGCGAACTCACCCACGCGATTCACCTGGCCATAGTCCCAGGTGCGGCAGGACCAGTGCCCGGCGGGATGAGACGACCACACCTTTTCCGTTGCAGGTGTGGGTGCGGGCGCAGGTGTGGGTACGGGCACTTTGAGCGCGGGTGCCTGTTGCGCGCTAGCGCTGTGGCCTGCCGCGGAGTGTGGTGGGGCCGCCACGGCACTTCCATCGGCCAGGCGCATGCGACTCGCATCCACCCATTCGTCCCAGCTCGCATCCCAGCCGTCGTAGTGGACGCGGTACCGGCCGTCGCCCAGTGCCAGCACGGTGGCGTCGTACCAGCCCCCCGTCCATGCCACGCGGACCTTGTCACCCACGGCGGGCAGGCGCGATGGCGTACCGGCCGCCGCTTTTCCCTCTGGCGGCGCGGCAGAATCTGCGGGAGCCAGTTGCAGGTTATCGCTCCAGGTGGATGTGCGGGACGGCGTGGTCCATACCTGCGTCTGTGACTGTACGGGCACGGTGGCAAGGATGAGTATGCCCGCCAGGGCAAGACGGAACCGGGACGTGGTCATGGAGGTGCTCTGCCAAGCGGCAACAAACCGCAACCTCGGTGGGACTGCAAGCACGGATCATTCCAGCGGCGGGTGCGCCGTACGACCGCGCAGAACCCCCCGCACGGACCTGCCGATCATCACGAACGGATACGCCAGCTGGCAGGCGTAGGCCCGCAGCAACTCATGCGGGCGGCTGCCTGTCTCCATGATCCACGCCGTGTCCGGTACGCCTGTTTTCGGGTATTCGTCGCCGCGGTAGAGGGTGCCGAACAGCCAGTCCCACAGGACCAGTCGTTCGCCGTAGTTTTTGTCGAAATGTCTGGGCTCAATCGAATGATGAATGCGATGGTACTGCGGCGTCACGATCACGCGCCCCAAGATGCCTAGGCCGGTACGGATATTGGCGTGGATGAAGTAGCCCCAGAAGTTGTTCAGCACCAGGAAGACGAACCAGGTGGAAGGCTCGCCCCCGACGACCCCGATCGGAATGGTGCGGATGATGGTCTTGAGCACCAGCTCTCCCGGATGACTGCGAAAGGTGGTGAGAGGATTCAGCCGGGTCTGGCTGTGATGGATGGCATGGAAGTACCAGAACCAGCGGATTTCGTGCAGCAGCCGATGGGAGATGTAAAACATCAGATCGGTGATGAGAAAGACGCCGACGGCCTGCAACCACAGCGGTTTGCCATCCAGCAGGCCGGTATTGATGAACGGCACGTGCGACCTGTAGAACTCCGCGATGGTGGCGACGACAACCGCTGTCGCCAGGACGCTTACCAAGGCGTTGAAGAACGGATAAACACCATCCATCAACAGGTGCCGGTCGAACACACGCCCGGAGAAAACCGGGCGCAAGCGCTCCAGCAGCAGAGCCGGCAAAAGGCCGAACAGCCAGGTCCAGTGGTTGAACAGATAGTCCCGCAGGAATTCCCACAGCCATCCCATGCCGTTGCTGAAAAAGGCATTCTTCAGCCACGCCTTGTCGGCATCCGACCAGTGAAAGACGGCGTTCACCAGCACATCGACAGCTCCTTCCATGGCGTCCT
>JBAYQE010000063.1:0-15482 GCA_041677345.1 Thiohalomonadaceae bacterium | reverse complement strand
GTACCCCTTGGTCTCGCCGCCGTACTTCTTCGCCTGAACCACCGTCAGCGCCGCCGTCAGCGTGGTCTTGCCATGGTCAACGTGACCGATGGTGCCGACATTCACGTGCGGTTTCTTACGCTCAAACTTTTCCTTAGCCACTGTACTGTACCTCGCTCGTTAATCTTGGTTACGAAGCTTTCTTGATCACGGCCTCGGCGACGCTGGCCGGTGCCTCGTTGTACTTCTTGAATTCCATGGAGTACGTCGCGCGTCCCTGGCTCAGAGAACGCAGTGTGGTCGCATAGCCGAACATCTCCGACAGAGGAACCTCGGCTTTGAGCACCTTCACGCCGGCGTTGTCATCCATACCAAGGATGAGGCCGCGACGGCGGTTCAGGTCACCCATGACGTCGCCCATATAGTCTTCCGGCGTTTCCACCTCGACGGCCATCATGGGCTCGAGCAACACCGGGTTGGCCTTGAGGGCGCCTTCCTTGAAGGCCATGGAGCCGGCGATCTTGAACGCCATTTCATTGGAGTCGACGTCGTGGTACGAGCCATCGAACAGGGTCACCTTGACATCCACCACGGGATACCCGGCGAGCACACCATTCTGGAGCTGCTCCTGGATACCCTTGTCGACCGCAGGGATGTATTCCCGCGGGACCACACCACCGACGATGGAATTGACGAATTCGTAACCCTTGCCGGCTTCCTGGGGCTCGATCTTGACCCAAACGTGACCGTACTGGCCGCGACCACCGGACTGGCGCACGAACTTGCCTTCTTGTTCGACGCTCTTGCGAATGGTTTCGCGGTAGGCCACCTGCGGCGCACCCACGTTGGCCTCGACCTTGAACTCGCGTTTCATGCGGTCGACGATGATTTCCAGGTGCAGCTCGCCCATGCCGGCGATGATGGTCTGACCGGACTCTTCGTCGGTGTGCACCCGGAACGACGGGTCTTCGGCGGCCAGGCGGTTGAGGGCGAGGCCCATTTTTTCCTGGTCGCTCTTGGTCTTCGGTTCCACGGCCACGGAAATAACCGGCTCGGGGAATTCCATCTTTTCCAGCTGCACGGGCTTGTCCACGGCGGCGAGGGTAGTGCCGGTGGTCATGTCCTTCAGGCCCACGCAGGCCGCGATGTCGCCAGCACGAACTTCCTTGATCTCTTCACGGTTGTTGGCGTGCATCTGCAGAATACGACCGATACGTTCGGTCTTGCCGGTCTGCGAGTTGTACACGCTGTCACCGGAGTTCAGGACGCCGGAATAAACGCGGACGAAGGTGAGCGAGCCCACGTAGGGGTCGGTCATGATCTTGAATGCCAGGGCCGCGAACGGTTCATCGTCGCTCGACTTGCGCTCCGCCGGCTCATCGGTCTTGAGATCGATACCCTTGATGGCTGCCACTTCGGTCGGCGCCGGCAGGTAGTCGATGACCGCGTCCAGCATGGCCTGCACGCCCTTGTTCTTGAAGGCGCTGCCGCACAGCATGGGGAAGATCTCGAGCGCGATGGTGCGCTTGCGCAGCGCGGAACGAATCTCCTCCTCGGTGAGGTCGCCCTCCTCCAGATACTTGTTCATGAGGTCTTCGCTCGCCTCGGCGGCGGCCTCGACCATCTTTTCACGCCATTCCTGTGCCGTATCCACGAGCTCGGCCGGGATGTCCTCGTAGGTGAAGGTCATACCCTGATCGGCCTCATTCCAGAGGATGGCCTTCATCTTGATGAGGTCGACCACACCCTTGAACTTGTCCTCGGCGCCGACCGGAATCTGCACGGGGATGGGATTGGCGCGCAGGCGCTCACGCATCTGCTTGTACACCTTGAAAAAATCGGCACCGGTACGGTCCATCTTGTTGACGAAGGCAATGCGCGGCACACCGTACTTGGTGGCCTGACGCCACACGGTTTCGGACTGGGGCTGAACGCCGCCTACGGCGCAATACACCATGCAGGCACCGTCGAGCACGCGCATGGAGCGCTCGACTTCGATGGTGAAGTCCACGTGGCCCGGGGTGTCGATGACGTTGACGCGGTGCTCGGGATACTGGCGCGCCATACCGCTCCAGAAACAGGTCGTCGCCGCGGAGGTGATGGTGATACCACGCTCCTGCTCCTGCTCCATCCAGTCCATGGTCGCAGCGCCGTCGTGCACCTCACCAATCTTGTGAGAAACACCCGTGTAAAAAAGGATACGCTCCGAAGTCGTCGTCTTGCCGGCGTCGATGTGCGCCGAGATGCCAATGTTACGGTAGCGTTCGATAGGGGTCTTGCGGGCCACAGTGAGAAACCTCGTTGCTGATTACCAGCGGAAATGGGCAAAGGCCTTGTTGGCCTCGGCCATGCGGTGCGTGTCTTCGCGCTTCTTCACCGCGGCACCGCGGTTCTCGGCGGCATCGAGCAGTTCGCCGGCAAGGCGCTGCGGCATGGACTTCTCGCCGCGCTTGCGGGAGGCATCCACCAACCAGCGCATGGCGAGGGCCATGCTGCGGGAGGCGCGCACTTCCACGGGCACCTGATAGTTGGCACCACCCACGCGGCGGGACTTGACCTCGACCATGGGGCGGATGTTGTTCAGCGCCTTCTCGAACAAGTCGATCGGCTGAACCTTGGACTTTTCGGAAACCCGGTCCAGGGCACCGTAAACGATCTTCTCGGCGACCGACTTCTTGCCGTCGAGCATGACGGTGTTGATGAACTTGGACAGAGTCTTGTTTCCGAACTTCGGGTCCGGAAGGATCTCACGCTTGATCGCTTGCTTTCTTCTCGACATGGCGTATACCTGTTTCGCTTACGCGTATTTGTTACGACTTGGGCCGCTTGGCACCGTACTTGGAGCGTGCCTGGCGACGATCATTGACCCCGGAGGTGTCGAGGGTGCCACGCACCGTGTGGTAACGCACACCCGGCAGGTCCTTGACACGGCCGCCGCGGATGAGCACGACCGAGTGTTCCTGCAGGTTGTGGCCTTCGCCACCGATGTAGCTGCTGACCTCGAAGCCGTTGGTGAGACGCACGCGCGCCACCTTACGAAGTGCCGAGTTCGGCTTCTTCGGTGTGGTGGTGTATACGCGGGTGCAAACGCCGCGCTTTTGCGGGCTGCCACCCAGCGCGGGAACCTTACTCTTTTCGCCCTTGTGGCTCCGCGGCTTGCGTACCAACTGGTTAATCGTCGCCATCTGGTTCTCCAACGAAATAAAGGACAGGCCGGTTCCAACCGGCCTGTCAAAAAAGAAGCGGAATTTTAGGAATGGGGCAAGGGGCTGTCAAGCAACAGCCCCTCAACACCTTGACTTATTCCCCGGCACTCAACTCGGTGATAGGTTGCGCGACCGGCACCGCTTCCGCTTCGGCCTCGACACGACGGCGTTCGCGCCGGGTGGCGTGATAGGCCAAGCCGGTGCCTGCCGGGATGAGTCGACCGACGATTACATTTTCCTTCAGGCCGCGCAACTCGTCGGTCTTTCCGGTCACCGCCGCATCGGTGAGGACGCGGGTGGTTTCCTGGAAGGAGGCCGCCGAAATGAACGACTCCGTCGCCAGTGAGGCCTTGGTGATACCCAGCAGTACGCGCTGGTAAGTCGCCGGCAGTTTCTCCTCGACCTGAACGCGCTCGTTTTCCTCGAGCAAGCGGGAGAATTCCGCTTGTTCGCCCTGCAGGAACTTGGTATCGCCGGCGCTCTTGACCTCGACCTTGCGCAGCATCTGGCGAACGATCACCTCGATGTGCTTGTCGTTGATCTTCACGCCCTGCAGGCGGTACACGTCCTGCACCTCGTTGACGATGTAATTGGCCAGCGCCTCGACGCCCTTCAGGCGCAGGATGTCCTGCGGATCCGGTGCGCCTTCCACGACGACCTCGCCGCGTTCCACGTGCTCGCCTTCGAACACGGTGATATGGCGCCACTTCGGGATCAGTTCCTCATGGGCATCACCCTCAAAAGGTGTGATGATGAGGCGCTGCTTGCCCTTGGTTTCCTTGCCGAAGCTCACGGTGCCGGAAATCTCCGCCAGGATGGCGGGTTCCTTCGGCTTGCGAGCCTCGAACAGGTCGGCCACGCGGGGCAGACCGCCGGTGATGTCGCGGGTCTTGGAGCTTTCCTGCGGGATACGGGCAAGTACGTCACCCACACCCACTTCGGCACCGTCGTGCAGGTTGACAATGGCGCCGGCCGGCAGGAAGTACTGGGCCGGAATCTCCGTGCCTGGGATCTTGATGTCCTTGCCCGCGGCATCGACCAGCTTCACCATCGGACGCAGGTCCTTGCCGACGGAACCGCGCTGCTTCGGATCGGTGACCACCAGGGCGGACAGACCCGTGACCTCGTCGGTCTGGCGGTGCACGGACACGCCTTCCACGAAGTCGCTGAACAGGATGCGGCCGGCGATTTCGGTAACGACCGGGTGAGTGTGCGGATCCCAGTGAGCCACCCCCTGGCCGCCCTTAACCTGGTCGCCGTCTGTGACGCTCAGTACCGCGCCGTAGGGCACACGGTAGCGCTCACGCTCACGGCCGGTTTCGTCCAGCACGGTCAGTTCGCCGGAACGGGACACCGCCACCTGGTTACCGCTCGCGTGCTGCACCATCTTGATGTTGTGCAGACGCACCGAACCGTTGGCCTTGACCTCGATGTTGTTCACCGAGGCGGAACGGGACGCCGCGCCGCCGATATGGAAGGTACGCATGGTCAGCTGTGTGCCGGGCTCGCCGATGGACTGGGCGGCAATGACGCCCACGGCCTCGCCCACGTTCACCAGATGACCGCGCGCCAGGTCGCGGCCGTAGCACGTGGAGCAAACGCCATAGCGGGTCTCGCAGGTGATGGGCGAACGTACGCGCATGTGATCGATGGAGAACTCCTCGATCTTCTGCACCCATTTCTCGTCCAGCAACGTACCGCGCGGGATCGCGATGGTGTCGGTGCCGGGGATGTAGACATCCGCGGCCGTGACGCGACCGAGCACACGTTCCCGCAGCGGTTCCACCACGTCGCCGCCCTCGATGAGCGACTGCATGGAAAGGCCGTAGTCGGTGCCGCAGTCTTCCTCGGTAACCACCAGGTCCTGGGCCACGTCCACCAGCCGACGGGTCAGGTAACCGGAGTTGGCGGTCTTCAGCGCCGTATCCGCCAGGCCCTTACGGGCGCCGTGGGTGGAGATGAAGTACTGCAGAACCGACAGGCCTTCACGGAAGTTCGCCGTGATGGGGGTTTCGATGATGGAGCCGTCCGGCTTGGCCATCAGGCCGCGCATGCCCGCCAGCTGACGGATCTGGGCGGCACTACCACGCGCGCCGGAGTCCGCCATCATGAAGATGGAGTTGAAGGACGGCTGCTTGACCTTCTTGCCTTCGCGGTCCACCACCTCTTCGGAACCAAGCTTGTCCATCATCGCCTTGGCGACCTGGTCGTTGGTGTGCGACCAGATGTCCACCACCTTGTTGTAGCGTTCGCCGTTGGTGACGAGGCCGGAGAGGTATTGGTTCTCGATCTCCTTCACTTCCTGGTCGGCACGCGACAGGATCGAGGCCTTTTCCTCCGGGATCACCATGTCGTCGGCGGCGAAAGACACACCCGCGCGGGTAGCGTAGCGGAAGCCCATATACATGAGCTGGTCGGCAAAAATGACCGTGTCCTTCAGGCCCAGGTTGCGGTAGCAGGAGTTGATCAGCTGCGAGATGGCCTTCTTGACCAGCGGCTTGTCCACCAGCGCGAAGGGCATACCGTCCGGCACGATGTCGAACAACAGTGCACGGCCGGCCACAGTATCCTTGAGGGACACCTTCTCGGTGCGTTCGCCATCCTCCCCGACCAGTACCTCACGGATGCGTACCTTGACGCGCGCATGGAGGTCGAGCGCGCCGCTTTGATAGGCGCGCAACACCTCGTTGGTGTCGGCGAACACCATGCCCTCACCCTTGGCGTTCACACGCTCACGGGTCATGTAATAGAGGCCGAGCACCACGTCCTGCGACGGCACGATGATGGGCTCACCGTTGGCGGGCGACAGGATGTTGTTGCTGGACATCATGAGCGCGCGGGCTTCCAGCTGGGCTTCCAGCGAAAGCGGCACGTGCACGGCCATCTGGTCACCGTCGAAGTCGGCGTTGAAAGCGGCGCAGACCAGCGGATGCAGCTGGATGGCCTTGCCTTCGATGAGCACGGGCTCGAACGCCTGGATACCGAGGCGGTGCAGGGTCGGCGCACGGTTGAGCATCACCGGGTGTTCACGGATGACCTCTTCGAGGATATCCCACACCTCGGGACCTTCCCGCTCCACCATCTTCTTGGCGGCCTTGATAGTGGTCGCCAGGCCGCGGCGCTCCAGCTTGGAGAAGATGAAGGGTTTGAACAGCTCCAGCGCCATCTTCTTGGGCAGACCGCACTGGTGCAAGCGCAGGGTCGGGCCCACCACGATGACGGAACGGCCGGAGTAGTCCACGCGCTTGCCAAGCAGGTTCTGGCGGAAGCGGCCCTGCTTGCCCTTGATCATGTCGGCCAGCGACTTGAGCGGGCGCTTGTTGGAACCGGTAATGGCGCGGCCGCGACGGCCGTTGTCCATCAGCGCGTCCACCGATTCCTGCAGCATGCGCTTTTCGTTGCGCACGATGATGTCGGGCGCAGACAGATCCAGCAGGCGCTTGAGGCGGTTGTTGCGGTTGATGACGCGACGGTACAGATCGTTCAGATCGGAGGTCGCGAAACGGCCGCCTTCCAGGGGTACAAGCGGACGGAGCTCAGGCGGCAGCACCGGCAGCACGGTCATGATCATCCACTCGGGACGGTTGCCGGACTCCAGGAATGCCTCCATGAGCTTCAGGCGCTTGGTCAGCTTCTTGAGCTTGGTCTCGGAGTTGGTCTGCGGGATTTCCTCGCGCAGCTTCTCCGCTTCCTTCTGCAGGTCCATGCCGCGCAGCAGGTCGAGGATGGCCTCGGCGCCCATGCGGGCATCAAACTCATCACCATATTCCTCGATGGCGTCCAGGTAGGCCTCGTCGGACAGCAGCTGACCGCGTTCGAGCTGGGTCATGCCCGGGTTGACCACCACGAAGCTCTCAAAATAGAGCACGCGCTCGATGTCGCGCAGGGTCATGTCGAGCAGTAGGCCCATGCGGGACGGCAGGCTCTTCAGGAACCAAATGTGCGCGGTGGGTGACGCCAGTTCGATGTGGCCCATGCGCTCGCGGCGCACCTTGGCCAGCGTGACTTCCACGCCGCACTTCTCGCAGATGACGCCGCGGTGCTTGAGGCGCTTGTACTTGCCGCACAGGCACTCGTAGTCCTTGACGGGCCCGAAGATCTTGGCGCAGAACAGGCCGTCGCGCTCGGGCTTGAAGGTACGATAGTTGATGGTCTCAGGCTTTTTGACTTCGCCGTAAGACCAGGAACGAATCTTGTCAGGCGATGCGAGGCCGATGCGGATGGCATCGAAGTCCTCGATGGGACCCGTTTGCTTAAGCAGCTTGATGAGGTCTTTCACCGTCTAGTTCTCCTCGAAATCGGTTCGGTGCGGGCCGCGATGCGGCCCGCATATCCGTGAGCGGCTCGGCCGCGCCTTATTCCTGCTCCAGGTCCATGTCGATGCCGAGTGCCCGGATTTCCTTGATGAGCACGTTGAAGGACTCGGGCATGCCAGCCTCCATTCGGTGATCGCCATCCACGATGTTCTTGTACATCTTGGTGCGGCCGTTCACATCGTCGGACTTGACGGTGAGCATCTCCTGCAAGGTGTACGCCGCGCCATAGGCCTCGAGCGCCCACACCTCCATCTCACCGAAGCGCTGGCCACCGAACTGCGCCTTACCGCCCAGCGGCTGCTGGGTGACCAGGCTGTAGGGACCGGTGGAACGCGCATGCATCTTGTCGTCGACCAGGTGGTTCAGCTTCAGCATGTACATGTAGCCGACCGTGACGGGGCGTTCGAACGCCTCGCCGGTACGGCCATCGAACAGTGTGGTCTGGCCGGACTTGGGCAGGCCGGCAAGCTCGAGCATGTACTTGAGCTCGTGGTCTTCCATGCCGTCGAATACGGGTGTCGCCATGGGGACGCCCGCGCGAAGGTTTTTCGCCAGATCCAGCACTTCGGCATCGCTCAACGAATCGATATCCTCCGGCTTGCCGCTGTGGTTGTAGACCTTGTGCAGGAACTCACGCAGCTCGGTCAGCTTCGCCTGTGCATCCAGCATTTCACTAATGCGCTTGCCGAGCCCCTTCGCCGCCCAGCCCAGATGCGTCTCGAGCACCTGGCCAACGTTCATGCGTGACGGAACGCCGAGCGGGTTGAGCACGATGTCCACGGGTGTGCCATCTGCGGAATAAGGCATATCCTCGACCGGCACGATCATGGACACCACGCCCTTGTTGCCATGGCGGCCGGCCATCTTGTCACCCGGCTGGATGCGGCGCTTCACGGCCAGGAATACCTTCACCATCTTCAGCACACCCGGTGCGAGATCGTCACCCTGGATCAGCTTCTTGCGCTTGGAATCGAACTTCTCATCGAAGTCCTTGCGCAGTTGCTTGAGCTGCTCGGAAATGGCTTCCAGCTGTGCGTTGGCTTCCTCTTCCTTCAGGCGGATTTCAAACCAGCGTGCACGGGTCACGGTATCCAGGTAGGACTGGGTGATCTTGTCACCGGCCTTCAGCTTCTCGGGACCACCGGCCGCCTCCTTGCCAAGCAGGAGCTTCTCGACGCGCTGGTAGGAGTCGTCCTCCATGATGCGCATCTGATCCATGAGATCCTTCTTGACGCTCGCAAGCTCGGCTTCTTCAATGGCCTTGGCGCGGGAATCCTTCTCCAGACCGTCGCGGGTGAATACCTGCACGTCGATGACGGTGCCACTCATGCCGGCGGGCACGCGCAAGGACGTATCCTTCACGTCCGAGGCCTTCTCACCGAAGATCGCACGCAGCAGCTTTTCCTCAGGGGTAAGCTGGGTCTCGCCCTTGGGCGTAACCTTGCCGACCAGGATATCGCCAGTGTTGACCTCGGCACCCACGTAGATGATGCCGGCTTCGTCGAGCTTGGACAGCGCAGCCTCACCCACGTTGGGGATGTCGGCGCTGATTTCCTCCGCGCCCAGCTTGGTGTCGCGCGCGACACAGGTGAGCTCTTCGATGTGGATCGAGGTGTAGCGATCTTCCTGTACGAGACGTTCGGACAGAAGGATGGAGTCCTCGAAGTTGTAACCGTTCCAGGGCATGAACGCGACCAGCATGTTCTGGCCCAGGGCAAGTTCGCCCATGTCTACGGAAGAACCGTCGGCCAGCACGTCACCGCGCGCGATCACATCGCCGATCTTCACCAGCGGGCGCTGGTTGAGACAGGTGTTCTGGTTGGAACGGGTGTACTTGATCAGGTTGTAGATGTCCACGCCTGACTCGCCCGCCTCGGTCTCGTCGTCATTGACGCGCACGACGATACGGCCGGCATCCACCGAATCCACCACACCGCCGCGCACGGCCACCACGCAGGTACCCGAGTCCACGGCCACGACGCGTTCCATGCCGGTGCCCACCACGGGCTTCTCCGGACGCAGGCAGGGCACGGCCTGGCGCTGCATGTTGGAACCCATCAGGGCGCGGTTGGCGTCATCATGCTCGAGGAACGGAACCAGCGACGCTGCCACGGACACGATCTGGCGCGGCGAAACGTCCATGTACTGGACGCGATCACGCGGCATGAGCGTGAACTCGTTCTGGTAACGGCAGGAGACCAGTTCTTCCACCAGCACACCGTTTTCGTCGGTTTCGGCGTTGGCCTGGGCGATCGCATATTCGCCTTCATCGATGGCGGACAGGTACTCGATCTCGTCGGTGACCTTGCCTTCCACGACCTTGCGGTACGGCGTCTCGAGGAAACCGTACTCATTGGTGCGGGCATACACGGCCAGTGAGTTGATGAGGCCGATGTTCGGACCTTCCGGCGTCTCGATGGGGCACACACGACCGTAGTGGGTCGGATGCACGTCACGCACCTCGAAGCCTGCACGCTCACGGGTCAGACCGCCGGGACCCAGGGCGGAGATACGGCGCTTGTGCGTGATCTCCGACAACGGATTGTTCTGGTCCATGAACTGCGACAACTGCGAGGAGCCAAAGAACTCCGTGATGGCCGCAGATACGGGCTTGGCATTGATGAGTTCCTGGGGCATGAGGCCTTCGGATTCAGCCAGCGACAGGCGCTCTTTAACGGCACGCTCCACACGCACCAGGCCCACGCGGAACTGGTTTTCAGCCATCTCACCCACCGACCGTACACGGCGGTTACCAAGGTGATCGATGTCATCGACCACGCCGTTACCGTTGCGGATGTCGATGAGCACCTTGAGGACATCGGTGATGTCTTCGTTGGTGAGCACACCGGGACCGGTAACCTCCTTGCGTCCGACGCGGCGGTTGAACTTCATGCGGCCTACGGCGGAGAGATCGTAGCGGTCCAGCGTAAAGAACAGGTTCTGGAACAGGGTCTCTGCGGATTCCTTGGTGGGCGGCTCGCCCGGGCGCATCATGCGATAGATTTCCACCAACGCATCCAGCGGCGTGCGCGTGCTGTCGATGCGAAGCGTCTCGGACATGTAGGGGCCGCGATCGAGGTCGTTGGTGAAGATGGTGCGGACCGACTTGACGCCCGAACCACGGATCTTCTGCAGGATCTCGAAGGTGATTTCATCATTGGCGGCAGCCAGTACTTCGCCACTGCCCTCATCGACCACGTCGTGGGCAAGGGCCCGGCCGAGTACGAACTCGTCAGGTACCTCGAGCGTCTTCAGACCGGCCTTGTCCATTTCGCGGATGTGACGTGCCGTGATGCGCCGGCCCTTTTCCACGATGACCTGACCGTCGTGAACGATATCGAAATCCGCGGTCTCGCCGCGCAGGCGTTCCGGCACCAGATCGAGGCGGACCTGCTCGCCGGCAAAGGTGAACGTGTCCTTCTCGAAGAAGATGTCCAGGATCTGCTCGTTGGTGTATCCGAGCGCACGCAGCAGCACCGTTGCCGGCAGCTTGCGGCGGCGATCGATACGCACGAAGATGGCATCCTTGGGATCGAATTCGAAATCGAGCCAGGAGCCGCGATAGGGGATCACGCGCGCGCTGAACAGCAGCTTGCCCGAGGAATGGGTCTTGCCCTTGTCATGTTCGAAGAACACACCCGGCGAACGATGGAGCTGCGATACGATCACGCGCTCCGTGCCGTTGATGACGAATGTGCCATTGTCGGTCATCAGGGGCAGCTCGCCCATGTAGACTTCCTGCTCCTTGATGTCCTTGATGACCTTGCTGCCGGCTGGCGCTTCCTTGTCATAGATGACAAGGCGCACCTTGACGCGCAACGGTGCGGCGAACGTGAGTCCGCGCACCTGACATTCCTTCACGTCGAACACGGGCGTACCAAGACGGTAGCTCACATATTCAAGGCTGGCGTAGCCCGAGTAGCTCACGATCGGGAACACCGAGCGGAAGGCCGCTTCCAGGCCTACTTCCCTGCGCCCCTCGCTCCGGGCGTCGGCTTGCAGGAAGCTACGATAGGAATCGAGCTGGATAGCAAGCAGATAGGGCACGTCCAGGATGCTTGGACGTTTGCCAAAATCCTTGCGGATGCGTTTTTTCTCAGTGAACGAGTAAGCCATCAGGGTTCCTCAGCTCTTCAGGATCAGCTTTACCAGTCGCGCCATGCGGAACGGCTGCGCGTGGATTTGCGGCGGGCTGGCCGCCAGCGGAAAAAGGCCGGTGGCGTTTGCCACCAGCCGCTTTCACGAAAACCTGCACCATTCCCTGGAAACCGGCCCGTCCCGAAGGACGGGCCATTTCCTGTTGCCAGGACGCAGCCTGACGTTTTCGGCATGGGTGCCTTATTACTTCAGCTCGACCTTGGCGCCGGCGTCTTCCAGCTGCTTCTTCAGCGCTTCGGCGTCAGCCTTGGAGATACCTTCCTTCACGGCCTTCGGAGCGCCTTCGACCAGGTCCTTCGCTTCCTTCAGGCCCAGGCCGGTGGCGGCGCGCACGACCTTGATGACTTCAACCTTCTTATCGCCGGTAGCGGCCAGAATCACGTTGAATTCGGTCTGCTCCTCAGCGGGGGCGGCGGCAGCGGCAGCGGGGGCGGCTACAGCCACGGCGGCAGCGGCGGATACACCGAACTTCTCTTCCATCGCCTCGATGAGCTCGACGACTTCCATCACGGTCATGTTGGAGATGGTGTCAAGGATTTCTTCTTTGGAAACGGCCATTGTGAATGCTCCTGAAATTTTGATACTTGCCCTGAAGGGCCCGTTGATAAGGATTGATGCTTAGGCTGCCTGCTTCTGATCGCGAATCGCAGCGACGGTACGAACCAGCTTGGCGTGCGGTTCGGCCAGCGTGCGAACGAATTTCTCGACGGGTGCCTTCATGACGCTCATGAGCATGCTGATTGCCTGCTCCTTGGTCGGCATCTTGGCAAGACGGTCGAGTTCACTCGCGTCGAGCAGCTTCCCTCCGATGGAGACCACCTTGGTCACCAGCTTGGCGTTATCCTTGGCGAAGGCCTGGATAACCCGAGCGGCGGCGCCGGGATCTTCCTGAGAGAAGGCCAGCACCAGCGGGCCCGTGAGGGCCTCCTGCATGCACTCGAACTCAGTGCCCTGGAAGGCGCGACGAGCCAGGGTGTTCTTCACCACACGCACATAGACGCCACCCTCACGTGCCTTGGCACGGAGTTGGGTCATCTGGGCGGCGGTAAGACCCGTGTATTCCGCACCCACGGCGGAATAGGCCTTCGCGGCAACCTCGGCAACTTCGTCGATGATGGCCTGCTTTTGATCGCGGTTGAGAGCCACGCGAAATCACCTCTCGATTCCACATGGAGCCCGGGGTTCGGAAAAAGTTCCGGTGCCCGGACGCCCTGTGTGTTGACAAACGGAAGGGGCATACCCCTTCCCCCCACGGTGGCCCTCGTTGAAAATACCTTAGGCGACACCGTCTACGCAGGCGGACTACCCTTTATGCCTCGCGGCACCTGCGGTCTTTGACGGCCACCGCCTCCTGGGAGGCGGCGGCCCTTTTGCAGCATCAGGATGCTGCAAATCCGTTAATGCTTATGCACCGGCAAGCGTCGACTGATCGATGATCACGCCGCCACCCATGGTGGTGGAGAGGGTGACCTTCTTCATGTACTGACCCTTCGCGGTTGCCGGCTTCCCCTTCTGCAGATCAGCGAGCAGCGCCTGAAGGCTTTCCTTGATGGCGTTCGCTTCAAAATTGACCTTGCCAATGGATGCGTGAATGATGCCGGCCTTGTCGGTACGGTAGCGCACCTGACCCGCCTTGGCATTGCGCACGGCGCCGGCCACATCGGGCGTCACGGTGCCGGTCTTGGGGTTCGGCATCAGGCCGCGGGGACCAAGGATCTGACCCAGGGTACCCACCACGCGCATGGCATCCGGGGAGGCGACGACCACATCGAAGTTCATCTGGCCGGCCTTCACCTGTTCGGCGAGGTCTTCCATACCCACGATATCCGCACCGGCGGCCTTGGCGGCTTCGGCATTCGCGCCTTGGGCAAAGACGGCCACGCGCACACTCTTGCCGGTGCCGTGCGGCATCACGGTGGCGCCACGCACGACCTGATCCGACTTGCGAGGATCGACGCCGAGATTGACGGCGACGTCGATGGACTCCAGGAACTTGGCAGGCGGCAGGCTCTTCAGGATCGCGACGGCCTCATCGAAGCCGTAGGCCTTGCCAGGCTGGATCTTCTCGCGAATGACTTTCTGACGTTTGGTAAGAGCCATGGCTTACACGCCCTCCGTTTCCAGGCCCATGCTGCGGGCGCTGCCGGCGATGGTACGCACGGCGGCATCCATATCAGCGGCGGTGAGATCAGGCATCTTGGTCTTGGCGATCTCTTCCAGCTGCGCGCGAGTCACCTTGCCTACCTTGTCACGATTGGGCACGGCGGAACCCGACTGAATGCCGGCGGCCTTCTTGAGCAGAATGGCGGCCGGAGGCGTCTTGGTGATGAAGGTGAAGCTGCGATCGCTGTAAACCGTGATGACGACCGGTATCGGCAGACCGGGTTCGAGCTTCTGGGTCTGCGCATTGAACTGCTTGCAGAACTCCATGATGTTGACGCCGTGCTGGCCGAGCGCGGGGCCAACGGGTGGGCTGGGGTTGGCCTGACCGGCCTTCACCTGCAGCTTGATGTAAGCTGTAATCTTCTTTGCCATGTTGCTCTCCTCGCGGGTTCAGGCGCCGTACGGCTCCCCGCCATTGAAAAAACCACGAAAGCGTGCCGACGCGCGCCCCTTGGACGCCGCCGGTCCGCTTCCGTGTTCTTATCAGCCCTTGTCGACCTGACTGAATTCGAGTTCCACCGGCGTGGACCGGCCAAAAATCAGCACGGCCACCCGCAGGCGGTTCTTTTCGTAATCGACTTCCTCGACCACGCCATTGAAATCGTTGAACGGCCCTTCCACGATCCGCACCACCTCGCCGGGTTCGAACAGGATTTTCGGACGCGGCTTCTCAGCGCCTTCCTGGACCCGGGCAAGAATGGCATCCGCCTCGCGATCGGTGATGGGTGCCGGGCGATCGGCCGTGCCGCCGATGAAACCCATGACCTTCGGCACATCCTTCACCAGATGCCAGGTCTCGTCGTTCATCTCCATCTGCACGAGCACATAGCCCGGGAAGAACTTGCGATCGCTCTTCCGCTTCTGGCCTTCGCGCATCTCGATGACTTCTTCCGTCGGCACCAGGATCTGGCCGAACAACTCCTGCATACCGCTACGCTTTACGCGCTCCTCAAGAGAGCGCTTCACTTGATTCTCGAAACCGGAATAGGCGTGGACCACGTACCAGCGCAATGCCATTGGTTCAGCCTCCTTGGCCCGTCATGAGCTTCACGGCCCAGACCAGGAACGTGTCAAACAACCAGAGGATGAGCCCCATCAACACCACCATCGCGAGGACGATCAAGGTGGTTTGCGTGGTCTCCTTGCCGGAGGGCCACACGACCTTGCGGACTTCGATGAGCGCACCTCGGCCGAAGCCGATGGCTTCCGCGCCCGGTGCCGTACGGGCCGCGACGGCTGTCGCAATTCCGAGGGCTACAAGCAGGATGACGACGCGCAGCAGTACCGACTGGTCGCCGAAATAGTAGAACGCACCCACGGCACCCAGCAGGATGAGGGTTGCGATAGTCAACTTGAGCTTGTCCGCCATTGCCTTTCCGAAGGAATAACGCCATTCCACTGGCCGGATATGGCAGGCCAGGAGGGAATCGAACCCCCAACCTGCGGTTTTGGAGACCGCCGCTCTGCCAATTGAGCTACTGGCCTAGAACACTTCACAGACATGCCCCCGTGCTACGGGGGCATGCCGTTTTCGAAAGTTACTCGATGACCTTGGCCACCACACCGGCGCCGACGGTACGACCGCCTTCGCGGATGGCGAAACGCAGGCCTTCTTCCATGGCGATGGGCGCGATCAGGCTCACCGTCATCTGCACGTTGT
>JBAYQE010000062.1:0-15494 GCA_041677345.1 Thiohalomonadaceae bacterium | reverse complement strand
CGCGAATACCACCTCATCGCGGAGGCCCTGCGCGTAGGCTCGCGCAAGGCCGCCGCGCAGAAGCTGGGCATCAGCGAGCGCACCCTGCGGTACAAGCTGGCACGCATGCGCGCCGAGGGCTTCGCGCTGCCGGAGGCTGTTGGCACCGTAAATGCATCGGACGTTCGGTAGTGACGGATTTCAAACAGGCGGAGGCACCGTGAACACCATCGACAGCTCCCAGCTCCTCGCCCAGTTGCGCCTTGCCGCCGCGCAGGCCAAGGGAACCGGCGTGCTGCCGGCCGCCGACGCGCCCGCCGGCGAGGCAGCCGGCGTCAGCTTCTCGACGGCGCTCAAGCAATCCATCGAGACCGTCAACACCATGCAGCAGAAATCAGGCGAACTGAAGCAGGCGTTCGAAACCGGCGCGCCCGGTGTGAGCCTGTCGGACGTGATGCTGGCCGCGAACAAGGCGCAACTGGGTTTCCAGGCCATGGTCCAGGTGCGCAACAAGGTGGTCGAGGCCTATCAGGAAGTCATGCGCATGCCGGTTTGACGGCGTAATTCCCGCACCCCAGAAACGCGGCAAAGGCAATCTTCATGGCGACCCAGCTGGCCCTCCTCAGTCAAAACCCCGTGACCCGCCAACTCGGCGTGATGTTCGGTCTCGCCGCTGCGGTGGCGCTCGGTGTCGCGGTGGTGTTCTGGGGACGTGAACCTACCTATGGTGTGCTCTACAGCGGCCTGGGCGGCAAGGATGCCTCGGCGGTGGTGGAGCAGTTACACAAGGACGGCGTGAAACACCGGCTCGACGCCACAACCGGCGCCATCATGGTGCCCGCCGACAAGGTCCACGACCTGCGCCTGCGCCTGGCCGGCGCCGGTCTGCCGCAGAGTGCGGGCGTGGGCTTCAACGTGCTCGAACGAAAGCAGGAATTCGGCACCAGCCAGTTCATGGAAAGCGCGCGCTACCAACGCGCACTCGAAGAGGAACTGGCGCGCACCATCGCGTCGGTGAATCACGTGGAAAATGCGCGCGTGCACCTCGCCCTGCCCAAGCAATCGGTGTTCGTGCGCAAGCGTCAGGAACCCAGCGCCTCGGTGCTGGTGAACCTGTTTCCGGGCCGTTCCCTGGAAAAGGAACAGGTGGCGGCCATCACTCACCTCGTCGCCTCCAGCATTCCCAACCTGGAACCAGGCCGCGTCACCGTGGTGGACCAGATGGGCCGCTTGCTCAGCACCGAGAAGCTGAGCCCCGAGCTCTCGGCCGGCAAGGAACAGTTCGAGCACACCCGCACCCTGGAAGAAGCCTACGTGGCGCGCATCGAGAACCTCCTCGCGCCCATCGTCGGCATGGGTGGCGTGCGCGCCGAGGTGTCCGCCGATGTGGACTACGCCGTCACCGAACAGACGCAGGAGACCTACAACCCGGAGGCCCCGGCACTGCGCAGCGAACAGCGCTTCGAGGAATCCACCGCGGGCAGCGAGATGCAGGGTGTGCCCGGCGCGCTTTCCAACCAGCCGCCCGGCGCCGCCGCCGCGCCCGAGACGCTGCCCGCCCAGGGCATGCTGGGGGCGGAGGGTGACACCACGCGCTCGGTCAAACGCGCCACGGTGAACTACGAACTGGACCGCACCATCAGTCACACCCGCTCCGCCGTGGGGCAGGTGAAGCGCCTCACCGTGGCGGTGGTGGTGGACGACAAACTGGCGGCGGGAGAGAACGGCGCCATGGTGCGCACGCCGCGTACGCCGGAAGAGATCGAGCGCATTACCGCCCTGGTTCGCGACGCCGTCGGTTTCAATGCCGCGCGCGGCGATACGGTCAACGTGGTGAATGCCTCCTTCACCGAGGCGCAGGAACTGGAAGCGCTACCCGAACCACCGCTATGGCAGCAGGCCTGGTTGTGGGACATGGCGAAGGAAGTGTTCGCCTGGACCATCGCCGCCGTGGTGTTGTTGTTCGCCCTGCGCGCCGTCATCCGCAGCTTCGGCGCGGTGCGCGCCGAGGCCCCACCCGCGGCCGCCGCGCTTGCCGGCGGTCCCGGCATGGCCGAGGACCAGCTCACCTTGCGCAGTGCGACACCCACGGTGCACCTGCCCGGTCCGGATCAGACCTACGAGGAAAACCTCAACCAGGCGCGCCAGATGGCGTTGCAGGATCCCAAGCGCGTAGCCCAGGTGGTGCGCAGCTGGATCGCTGCGGACGACAAGTGATCGACAACCATGGCTGAACACCCTAACCCCAAGAGCAAGCTTTCCGGCGCCGAGCGCGCGGCCATCCTCATGATGAGCCTGGGCGAATCAGGTGCCGTCGAGATCATGAAGCATCTCGGCCCCAAGGAGGTGCAGCGCATCGGCGAGGCCATGACCGCCACGCGCAGCGTCACCAAGCTGCAGGTGAGCAACGTGCTGCAGAACTTCGCCGAGGAGCTGGGCATGCAGACGGCGCTGGGGGTGGGTTCCGAGGAATACCTGCGCCGTGTGCTGAACAACGCCCTCGGCGAGGACAAGGCGGCCAATCTCATCGACCGCATCCTGCTCGGGCGCTCCTCCAAGGGCCTTGAGGCGCTCAAGTGGATGGAGCCGCGCGCCATCGCCGAGATCGTGCGCCTCGAACATCCGCAGATCATCGCCATCGTACTGTCCTACCTGGACAGCGATCAGGCCGCCGAAGTGCTGGCGGCGCTGCCGGAAAACCTGCGCCCCGACGTACTCATGCGCGTGGCCAGCCTGGACGGTATTCAGCCCGCAGCGCTGGCCGAACTGGACGAGATCCTGGACAAGCAATTCTCCGGCAGCACCGGGAACATCAAGGCCTCCAGTGTGGGTGGCAAGAAGACCGCGGCCAACATCCTCAATTTCATGGACACCACGGTGGAGACCAAGATCCTGGACAAGATCCGCGACACCGAGCCGGAACTGGCACAGACCATCGAAGACCTCATGTTCGTCTTCGAGAACCTCGCCGACATCGATGATCGCAGTATGCAGGCGCTGCTGCGCGAGGTCTCGTCCGACAGCCTCATCATGGCGCTCAAGGGGGCCGACGAGGCGGTGAAGGAGAAGGTGTTCAAGAACATGTCCAAGCGTGCTTCGGAGATGCTGCGCGACGATCTGGAAGCACGTGGGCCGGTGCGCCTGTCCGAGGTGGAAACCGCGCAGAAGGAAATCCTTGCCATCGCTCGGCGCATGTCCGAAACAGGCGACCTTTCGTTAGGCGGCGGTGGCGATGAGTACGTCTAAGCTCATCACCAAGGAGACGCTCACCGCCTACGAACGCTGGGAGCTACCCAATGTTGGTAGTGAGACTGCGCGCGTCACGGCCGAAGAACTGGACGCCAGTGCGTTGCGTGAAATGCTGTCGGCGGAGAAACTCGAGGAGATCCGCAACCAGGCGCACACCGAAGGTTTCGAGCAGGGCAGGAACGAAGGTCTCAAGGCCGGCCAGAAAGAGATTGCCGCGCAGGTGCAGTGCCTCCATCAGGTGCTGAACACGCTCAGCGAACCGTTGCACGACGTGAATGCGCGCGTGGAGCAGGAACTGGTGCAACTGGCGCTGGCGGTGGCTCGCCAGGTGGTGCGGCGCGAGTTGCGTAGCGATCCCGCCCAGGTGGTTGCGCTGGCGCGCGAGGCCATCCATGTGCTCCCGTCTCATGCCGAGCGCTTGCAGGTCTTTCTGCACCCCGACGATGCCGCGCTCATGCGTGAGCATGCCGCCGCTACGGACAACGCCTGGCGCGTCGTCGACGATCCGTCGCTCACCCGCGGCGGTTGCCGCGTGGTGAGCGAAAACTCACGGGTCGATGCCACCCTGGAAGCGCGGCTCGCGGCCGTGGTGGAACGGCTGATGGACGGCGCCGATGAAGGCGCACGCTGAAAAGCCGCGCGCCGAGGCCTGGGCCGACGGCCTGCAGCGCCGCCGCGAGCGCGTGTCGGCGCCCCTGCCGTTGCGCGTGGAAGGAAAACTCAGCCGGCTGGTGGGACTCACCCTGGAGGCGGTGGGCGTGCAGGCCACCATCGGTACCCGCTGCCTGGTGGAGGCCGAAGGCGGCCAGTACGTGGAGGCGGAAGTGGTCGGCTTCGCGCGCGACCGTCTCTATCTCATGCCCACGGGCGACATCCGCGGCGTGGGCCCCGATTCGCGCGTCATTCCCACCGGCAGCGTGTACGACACACCGGTCGGTGATGCCCTGCTCGGGCGCGTGCTGGACGGCGCCGGGCGTCCGCTGGACGGCAAGGGCGAGCCCGAGACCCATGCACGCGTGCCGCTCACCGGGCGCCCCATCAATCCCATGGCGCGCCGGCCCATCCGCGAACCGCTCGACGTGGGCATCCGCGCCATCAACGCCCTGCTCACCGTGGGCCGTGGCCAGCGCATGGGCCTGTTCGCCGGTTCGGGCGTGGGCAAGAGCGTGCTGCTCGGCATGATGACGCGCTTCACCACCGCCGAGGTGATCGTGGTGGGCCTTATCGGCGAGCGCGGCCGCGAGGTGAAGGAATTCATCGAGAACATCCTGGGCGACGAAGGCATGGCGCGCGCCGTGGTGGTGGCCGCGCCCGCCGACAACACGCCCGTCATGCGCCTGCACGGTGCGGCGCTCGCCACCAGCATCGCCGAATATTTTCGTGACCAGGGCAAGGACGTGCTGCTGCTCATGGATTCGCTCACGCGTTACGCGCAGGCGCAGCGCGAACTGGCGCTGGCCATCGGCGAGCCGCCGGCCACCAAGGGCTATCCCGCGTCCGTGTTCGCCAAGCTGCCTGCGCTGGTGGAGCGCGCAGGCAACGGCGGCGAGGGCGGTGGTTCCATTACCGCTTTCTACACCGTGCTCGTCGAGGGCGACGATCAGCAGGACCCCATCGCCGATGCGGCGCGCGCCATTCTCGACGGCCATGTGGTATTGACACGCCGACTGGCGGATTCGGGGCATTACCCCGCCATCGACATCGAGGCCTCCATCAGCCGCGCCATGACCGAGATCACCACGCCCGAACATCAGCAGGCGGCGCGGTGCTTCAAGAAGATCTATTCGACTTACGAACAGAACCGCGACCTCATCAGCGTGGGTGCCTATACGGCGGGTGCCGACTCGCGCATCGACGAGGCCATCCGCATGCAGCCGCACATGATGGACTTCCTCGCACAGGGCATGCGCGACGCGGTGAACTTTCAGGACAGCCAGCACGATCTCGGCGCCTTGCTGGAGAAGGCCCTCTCGGTGCCGGCCAAGAAGGCCGCCCCCGTGCGCCAGTGAGGTGAAGCGTGCGCAAGTCGAAACGTATGGAACCGGTGTTGCGCATCGCCGAATCCCGCGAGGACCAGGCCGCGCACGCCTTTGCGGAAAGCCGCCGCCAGTTGGGTGAGCACGAGCGGCAACTGGTGCAGCTCCAGGGCTACCGGCGTGAATACCAGATGCAGATCGACAACCAGGCGGCGGCGGGTATCACGGCCTCTCGCCTCGTCGATACCCATCGCTTCCTCGCGCAACTGGACAAGGCAATCACCCAACAGCAAATGGTGGTGGAGCAGGCCACGCGACTGTGCAATCAGAAGCGCCAGCACTGGCTCATGTCCCGTCAAAAGTCGCAGAGCCTTGAGAAGGCCAAGACACGCTTCGAAACACTGGAGCGGCAGCACGAGGACAGGCGGGAGCAGAAGGTCCTGGATGAGCTCGCGCAGCGCCGCCGGACCCAAGATGAATAGCGTGGTACGGATATTGCTCCGGTTACCGCGAAGCAAGGGAGCTCACAATGACACCCAACACCAAGACACTGGAAAGCGGTCTCCTCGGGCTGGACAACGCCGCCCGTCCCCGTACGGGGCAGAAGAACGGTAGCGACGGTTTCGCCGAGGTATTCGACGCCCAGGTGCGCGGGGCCGGTCCGCGGCCGGCCGCCGAAAAGCCCGCCGAAAAGCCGGCGGAACGGAGCGAAAAGCCCACGGAAAACGGCCCGGCGCGCAGTGCCGATAAGTCCCCGGCGCGCGAAGCACCGGCTGAAGAGGCGCCGCAGGCCCGCGAGGCCGACGAAGCCACGGCGCCTGCCGAGGCAAGCGCGGAAGCGGAGGCCGCCGCGGATCCCGAGGCCGCGTCCGAGCCGGTCGCGGCCGAGCCCGCGACCGATGACGTCGCCGCGGGCGAGGGGACGGAGGGCGTACCCGGCAACATGCTGCAGCCCCTGCTTGCCGAGGACGGCAAGGACTTGCCGACGGTTGTGCCCGGAACGCCGCAGCCGGACACGCAGGAGGACCGCACCGCATCGGCGGAGCCGTTGTTGGCGGATGCGGCGAAGACCGCCGCCGCTGCCGCTGAGGTGAAGGGTGCTGCGCCTGCGGTCGTCCCGACAGCCAAGGAACCCGGCGAGGAGGCGACCGACGCCGACCTGCTGCCGGCCGCGCTTGCGCGCAAAACCCTGCCCGCGCGTTCGGCGGTCGAAGTGCCCGTTGACAACACCCGGGAGAACAAGGCGGAGGAGCGGACCACGGACGGATTGCTCACGGCCTTGCGCTTCAGTCGCATGATGGCCCAGGAGCGTGGCGCGGCGAACCCGGTGCCTGAGATCAGTGCGCCGGCCGAGGGGCAGGCGGCCGCGCGGCGCTTGCCCGATGCGCTCACGGTGCTCAGCAACATGACCGCCGCTGCCGGCCGCGACATGAGTGCCGCGAGTCCCGCCCCGCAGGCGGCTGCGGTCAGCCAGGGCATCCCCGTTCCGCTCAACCGGCCCGGTTGGGATCAGGCTTTCAGCGAGCGCGTGGTGTGGATGGCGCGCCAGGGATTACAGGAGGCGCATATTCAGGTCACGCCGCGCGAGATGGGGCCCATCGAGGTGCGCATTTCCATGCAGCAGGATCAGGTCTCCGTCGCCTTCGCCGCGCAGAACAGCACGGCGCGGGAGGCTATCGAAAACGCCCTGCCGCGGCTGCGGGAAATGCTTGCCGATAGCGGCCTCAACCTGGCGCAGTCGGAGGTATCGCAGCAATCGCCCCACGAGCGCGGCGACGGAAGGGAACACCGCATCCCGCGCAGCGCCAGCCACGCAACCGATGGTCGTGAAGAGCTTACCGCATCGGTTCAGGAAGTGAGCCGGCTGGATTCGGGGCGGGGCATGGTCGACTACTTCGCCTGATCGAGGCGCCGTGCCCGCGTGTCGCTGCCGGCGATACGGCGTCCATCGGACCTGCGCGTGCGCCGAACAATGTTTTCCCTATGAAATGAGCCGACGTGTGTCCTTGCGCGCACGTCGCACCCCTTCGTCGTACCGCCAAACCCGAACGCGTAATGGCTGCGATGTCAAGCAGAAACGTGCGTTTTCTGCTACATGGCGCGGTTTCGGTTTACATGCATGTTCACGCTTACCCCGATATCTCACCCGGTGCTATCCTAAGCTTCGCCGGCGTTGTTCACGGGCCGGCGTTGCTCTGACAACGGATGTCCCGGTCAGGCGTGTGTGCCGTTCAGCACATGTCCCTCCATCTCATAGGCTCCCAACTGCACGGAACCGCGCGGGCAGCGGCGTGTCTTTAGGCAGAGGTCATGATTGGGTTTGCGGTGGCAACCAGTGAAATGCGTAACAGGTGAAAGGCCGGAGGCGATCTTCGAGGAGCTCTACGGGCTGCTCGTGCTGCTGTTGCCCGGATTGGGTGACGGTATCACGCGCCAGCCGCCGGGGCTCGAGATCGAACTGCTGGAGCATGCGCGCTACACGAGCACCTTCGAGCTTCGCCATCGTTTCGAAGCGGACGACCTCGTGCCCGATGTGGGCATGACGGTGCGCGTATATCACGATGCACGCGTTGCGGAAGTGATTGCCTATCAGGGGTGTGATCGCCTGCCGCCGCCGTACGCCATCGCTGGCAACCCACGCTATGTGCGTGATGAACGCCGGCAGGTCAATCGCTTTCTGCGCCAGATCCTGCACCGCAGTCTGGTTCCCCAGGCCGCCTTCATGCACCGCCGCACGCCGGATGCCGTATAGGCCGGACCGCTACCCTGCGGGGAAAAACACGTGCAGGATCCGGCATGCGGCTGCTGCCCCGGGGGCTTACCACCCTCGATACTGCCGGCGCGTACGGGAAACCCGTAGAAGCTCATTGTTCGAGTTGAAGTAAGCTGTTAGTAGTGCCGGGCCCCTGCTGGAGCAACGGTTTCGGCCGCGCAATACCATGTGTCCGGCGGCGGCCGAGGGTGTCATGATGAATCTTTCTGCAGGTCTTCTGCCCCCGTTTCTTTATGCCCTCGCTTTCGGGGGCTTCATCGGAACCCTGGGTTGGGCAATCTACAAGGCACCATGGTCCGCTTACCGCAAGGACCCCGGAAAACTTCATGTCTTGCTGGGCAGTTGCGTGTTGCTGCTGCTGCTTTGGCAGCTGGAGGCGGGACTCAAGCCGGGGATGAGTTATCACCTGCTTGGTGCGACCTTGTTCGTGCTGATGTTCGGCTGGGAGCTTGCCTTCATCGGCCTTTCGCTGGTACTGCTCGGTTCCACACTGGACGGCATGGGGGATCTGCAGTCACTGGCGCTGAACGGTTTGGTGATGGTGGCGGTGCCGGTGCTGGTGAGCGCGTCCATTCATCGTTTCACCTTCCGTTTTCTGCCTCATCACTTCTTCGTCTATGTGATGGGCAATGCATTTTTCGGCGGGGCCGTGGCCATGGTGGCGACGCTCGCGGCCGGTACGGTGCTACTCGCCTGTTGCGGTCCGTACACCTTCACCAAGGTCGCCCACGAATACCTTCCTTTCGCGCCGCTCATGATCTTCGCCGAGGCATTTTTCACGGGCATGATCACGGCCAGTCTGGTGCTGTTCCGTCCGGACTGGATCAGCACCTTTGACGACCGGCGTTATCTCTCCGGCAAGTAAGCGGGATGCTTCCATGCGGATCCGGCGGGCGCGCCACGCGCGCCCGCCGCCGCGAGATTACGACTTCTTCTCTTCGGCGTTCTCCGCCGTGTTTTCCTCCACCGCTTCCAGCAGGGCCTCACGCTTACCTGCCTCTATCAGTGCGCTCGCCGTGTAGGCAGGCAGGCGGAAGTACTCCGGCCGGCTCGACGCCTTGAGGGTGTATTCCTCCTTGTCCCTGGTCTTGCCGAGGCGATAGCCGACGGCTTCGCCGCCGCGCCGGGTCACCGTGAGATCGAGCACGGGCTTGTCCATGCCGTGTTCCGCGCCCGCCTCGCGGCCGAGGACTTCGCCGACGCTCAGTTCGGCGATGAGGGACGTGAGTCCTTCCACGGCATCGGGGTTGGCGCGCTGGCCATCGGGCAGGCCGTCGGCCAGCCACGTACCATCCTCTGCGGTGCGGCGCAGGTGCAGGCCCGCCACCTCGATGGCGTCGATCTCGCCGGCCGGGATGCGCAGCAGGGTTTTGTCCTGCCAGTCGGCCGTCCTGACCGGCACCTCGTGGGCGGCCAGTTCCACGGCGTAGATCGCGTCGTCTTTCCCCATGCGCGCATGGATGCGCCGCATGGCCGGTGACGTTCCCAGGTACAGCGTGGCGAGCGTCTCGTCGCCCGCGCCGAGCGTGATGCGCCTTTCAAACGTTTCCTCGCCCACCTTGAAGCGTTCCCGTGCGCCGGCGCTGGCGGCGACCGGCGCGCCGGGTTTGAGCGCGACGAGCTTGTCGAGCAGTTGCGCCACGCGCTTGGCGTCGGCAGGGAAATCGCCCGCCTCCGGCAGGCGCCAGGCGCCGCCCTGCTTCGCCAGCACGACCCTGGGTTTGCCGGGCTCTTCCAGCACCAGGCGATCGATCGTGTCCGCGGCCGCGTCGACGAGCATCTGCGTCCCGCCGCGCGCGGCCGCGCCCTGACCGGACAGGCCGAGGCCCAGCGCCAATACCAGTTGCACGCCGAGCAGTACGGCCAGCAGCTTGATGGTCTTCTCCATGGATTACACCTCCGCGAGAATCTGTTCTTGGCGCTTGCGGTCTGCGGCGAGTACGCGCCGCCGCCACAGCCACACTATGGCAAGGCCGAGCACGGCCATGGCGTAGTTGCCCCATTCCCACCAGGCCTGACGCCCTTCGGGCAGCGGGTCGAGGGTGCGCGCCAGTTGCGTGCGGCCGCGCAGGGCCAGCAGGCCGCGATCCTCCAGCGACCAGTCGATGGCGTTTTGCAGGAACTCCAGCGGTTTGGTGTAGAGCGTGTTCAGTCCCTGCGAGGCCAGTTCGATGGCCATGTCGGAGGCGAAGCTGTTGCTGGCGATCAGCACCAGGCGCGCCGATTCGGGCGAGCGTTCGATTACGCCGGTGATGCGCTCGTCCTCCTTCGCCTTCTCTTCGTTCTCATTGTTCTCGTTGTCGCCGTCCTTCTGCGCGAGCGGCGAGGGCTTGTCCTTGTAGTAAGAATCGAAACGTCCCTCCACCGCCGCCGCCAGCAGCTGCGGCTTGCGCTCGTCGTTCACGGCGAAGCCGGCCTGGTGCAAGCGGTAGTCGGGCAGCACGGCCAGGCTGTCGGAACTCCAGCTTTGCGACGAACTGGTGAGCAGCCGCGTGACGCTGCGGTCCTTGTTCTTCTCCGCGTCCACGGCAAGCGGCGACGCCCAGTTCACCGTGAGCTGACCCAGTGACGCGGTGATCGGGTTGTCGCCGTTCAGGCTGTCGCCGCGCAGATCGGGGAAGTGCGGGTAAGGCAGCATGCGGATCTCGCGCAGCGCGAGTCCGCCGATGTAGCGCTCCACCGGCACCGGCAGGGCCGCGTTCTGCGGATCCAGCACCATGCGCCCGTCCACCGTGAGGCCGTGGTGCGCGAGCCAGTCCTCCAGGCCGGTGGCCTGCTTGCCGGCGGTGATGCTGTTGCTCACCTGCACGTCGAAGGGCGAAGTGGCGAGCACCACGCTGCCGCCCTGCATGAGGAACTGGTCGATGGCGAAGCGTTGCTTGTCGTCCAGTTCACGCGGCGCGAGCACCAGCAGCAGATCGGCGTCCTCGGGCACGTGGCCGTTCTTGAGATCGGTCTGCTTCACGCGCACGTTCTCGCCGAGGGATTTTTCCAGCAGGCTGTAGCGTTGCGCGCCGGGACCGAAGGGTTGCGGCTTGAACACGGCCACCGTCTTGAGCGCGCCCGGGGTGAGCCGCTGCAGGGCAGCGTCGAGGGCGCGCTTGAGGGCGTCCTTGTCGAGGGTTTCGGGCAGGGGTACGGGCACCGCCTCGCCGTCGCCCTCCAGCACCATGTAGAACCAGAAGGGCTTGGGATCGAACAGGTTCGCCACCTGCGGGGCGAAGCCGTACGTGCGCCGCAGCTCGCCGGCCAGTCGGCCGTCATCGGCGTCCGGGTCCTCGAAGCTCACCTGCAGCTTGTCGCCGCCCTGTTCGCGCAACTCGTCGAGCAGCGCGTCCAGGTCCTTGCGCAGGGTGCGCAGCGCCTCGGGCAGGCGTCCCTCGGGCGACACGTAGCCCTTGAAGTGCACTGGGCGGGCGAGGTTCTCGAAGGGATTGCCGCCCGCCTGCCAGGCGCCGGCCGCCTTGCGGATGGCGCGGGTGACGGCGTACTCGGGATTTTTCAGCACCACGTCCAGGTCGCGCTCGCCGCGCGCCTTCACCTCGATGAGGTCCTGGAAGCCCAGGGTTTCGTACTGATCGCCGTAGGCCACCACCACATCGAAATAGGAGTTCACCACCGCGGCCTGATAGCGGTCGGCGGTCTGGAACGGCACCGGGCGGATGCCATAGCGCGAGGCGGCCTCTTCCTCAGCGTCGCGGTCACGGGTGGGATCGATGAACTCCACGCGCGCGCGGCCGTCCGCGGCCACCGCGTATTCCTCCAGCAGGTCCTTGAGGCGGGGCACCAGCGGCGCCAGCAGCGGATGGGTCTTTTCCGAGAAATAACCGCGGATGAGCAGCGGCTCACGCAGGCTCGCGAGCTGCTGCTCGGTGGCCTCGGAGAGGGAATACTGGTGGTCCTCGGTGATGTCCGCGCGCGCCCAGTTCACCGGCGCGAGCCACAGGTTGGCCGCGACGAAATTGAGCGCCGCCAGGGTGGCGGCGAGGCCCCACAGGCGATGGTGGCGGCTCACCGGATTGCCCGCCCAGCGCAGGCGTTCCAGGGAGAACAGGTTCAGGGTGAGGAACACGCCCACGATGGACAGGTAGTAATACAGGTCGCGCAGGTCCAGCACGCCGCGGGTGATGGACTCGAAGCGCGCGCCGGTGCCGAGCAGGGCGAGCACGCCGCCGACCTGGTGCCCGAACAGACCGGTGATCTTTTCCGCGCCCACCAGATAGAACAGGCCGCACACCAGGGCAGTGAGGATCAGGGCGACGATGGGATTGTCGGTGCGGCCGCTCATGGTCAGGCCGATGGCCACGTAGGCCGCGGCCAGGAACAGGGTGGCCACGTAACCGCCGATCACCGGGCCCCAGTCCAGCGGCCCGAGCAGGGACACCGTGACGGGCAGGGGCAGGGTGAGGACGAGGGCCACCGCCACCAGGCCGAGCGCCGCGGCGAACTTGCCCAGCACCAGTTGCACCGGCCGCACCGGCGCGGTGAGCAGGCTCTCCAGGGTGCCGCTGCGGCGTTCCTCGGACCAGGCGCGCATGGTGAGCGCGGCCACCAGGAAGATGAGCAGCAAGGGCAGCCACTGGAACAGCGGGCGCGCGTCGGCGATGTTGCGGGCGAAGAAGGTCTCCACCCAGAAGAACACGAACAGGGTCACCGCCAGGAAGGTGCCCAGGAACAGCCAGGCCGCGGGCGTGGCGAAAAAGCCGCGGAATTCCTTGCGGGCGACCTGGGCGATGGCAGGGAACAGATCACGCATGGGCCACCTCCTCGTTCACGCGGGCGAATACGGTCTCCAGGTCATGACGCTCGGGCTGCAATTCGTGCAGGGCCAGTCCCGCCACGGCGAGGGCGGCGGCCACGCGCGGCGCGGCCTCGGACGCGGCCTCCAGCCGGTAGCGGCGCCGCCCGTCGA
This sequence comes from Thiohalomonadaceae bacterium, assembly GCA_041677345.1. Lineage (GTDB taxonomy): Bacteria > Pseudomonadota > Gammaproteobacteria > Thiohalomonadales > Thiohalomonadaceae > JALOAT01. The sequence goes on along the minus strand of JBAYQE010000062.1, from coordinate 2,605 downwards.
CGGCGTCCAGTTCGCTCACCGCCGTCACGCCTTCCACCTTGCCCAGCGTGGCGCGGGCGTCGCCGTCCACCGCCACCCGCAGGGCGCGGCTCTGTTGCAGGTCGGCGATGCGCGAGTCCACCACCAGGCGCCCGGCGCGCATGATGAGCACGCGCTCACACACCGCCTGCACCTCCTGCAGGATGTGGGTGGAAACGATCACGGTGGCGGTCTGCGCCAGCTCGCGGATGAGCTCGCGCATGTGCAGGATCTGGGTGGGGTCGAGGCCGTTGGTGGGCTCGTCCAGGATGACGATGTCGGGCCCGTGCAGGATGGCCTGGGCCACGCCCACGCGTTGGCGGTAGCCGCGAGAGAGGGTCTGGATGGGGGCGGTGGCCTTTTCCTTCAGGGCCGTGCGGCGGATGGCCTCGGCCACGGCCGCGTTGCGCCGCCCCTCGGGCACGCCGTGCAGGCCCGCCTGGTAATCGAGGTAATCGATGACCGTCATCTCCGGCCACACCGGGCAGTTCTCGGGCAGGTAGCCGATGCGGGCCTGGATGGCGCGGGTGTCGCGGCCCATGTGCAGATCGTCGATGCGGACGCTGCCGGCGGTCGGTTCGAGATAGCCGGTGAGCATCTTCATGATGGTGGTCTTGCCGGCGCCGTTGTGGCCCAGCAGCCCCACCACCTCGCCGCGGCCGATGCTGAAGCTCACATCGTCCGCGGCCGTGAAATCGCCATAACGGCGCGTCAGGTGTTCCACCTGGATCATCTGTGGTTCTCCTTGTTTTGGCGATGAACCCAGGGCGGGAGGCGTGTCCGCCCCGGACCAATCCTCCACCCGTGACGTGGGCGGGATCAGCCGCAGGCGGGCGGCGGGCGGGCGAGAATGGGGAATGACTTCAGTCGGTTTTTTGTTGTTCTGAGGGATGACATCGTTCCGGGTCTTTTCGAAAGGGTGTCGATATCCGATGCAAAACGACAGCGTGGCCGGGGCAAAAGTTCCGGGCGTGAACCACGTTTCCCATCGCGGTCACGAAATGGGGCCTCGGTGTTCCACGATCAACGGGCCGGCCGTAACGTCCTGCAGGAGAACCGCGTCACCGTGGTTTGGCTCCCCACCAGTAGGAGGAGTGCCTTGATGCCCGAAGGGAGCGCCGGGCGCGAATGGGTTAGCGAAAACCGTGGTAGTGACGTTGGGAATCGCGGCCGGTGCACCCTTCGGGTGAATCCTGAACGAGCCGGTAATAACATAAGGGCGACTTGACAATGTACTGAGCACGCCACGAAAATCCGGGCCGGACTTGATTGTGTCATGGGCATGCCAATGTTCAGCGGGCTGTCCTGGATACAGTTTTGTTCAGGGAAACGCACGTCGGCTGTGTACCTTTGAGTCCCCGGCTGCGTACTACAAGACTCACGTCAATGGAAATGGATGATAAGGACGTTCGCATGGCCAGCGCCAAGAAGCATTCCTCCCAATCGCCTGCCTTTCGGATCATCAATGGTGTCAAATGGGCCTATTTGACACGCGGCCACGGCCGTGCCGTCCTGTGTCAGGAAAAGGCTTACACCCTGTTCAAGGACCTCGAAAGGAAGGCGCGCGTCGACTACCACTGTTTGTACCTGCACAAACAGGTGGTGGGCCTGAGTGCCAACATCGGCACCGTCAACAACCTCGTGAGCAAATTCACGTCCCTGAAGCGCAAACTGAAGCTGGACGGCGGTGAGCTGCATTACGAAATGCGGGGTGGCGATGTCCTGCTGACGGGTTTGACGGTGGATTGGGACTATCGGAGGAATAATAAGAAAGCAAGGGGGCTCTATACCGTCATTAACGACGGAGTTGAGTATCCGACTGAGAGCGCAGATTCCATCACCACGGAACACGTTGCCATTAACGGGCTGGTGAAAGATCTCAGACATGCAGCCTGGATGATGCCAGCCTTTGTCAACGCAGGTTACCCGAGCAAGGAACTGAAAAAAAAGGCGGAATACACGCTGTTTTACAACGATTACAACGGTTTCCTTGACGCCGATTACAAGTGCATCCAGGACAGCACCGGCCTGCGGGGCGGCACCCAGGCGGCCCGGCAACTGGCCGCGTCTATCGAGATGGCGGCCCGCGAGAAGCGCGAAGTCAACTGGACGGTTCATGAGCGGGGCTGCGCCATTTTCAAGCAGGCGCTGCGCCTGTTGTCTCCCCAACACGATTACGCCAAGCAAACCGTGTTCTACGCCAACGACGTTGTGAACACCAAGCTGGTGGACCAACACCGCGCACGTGTGGGGATGAAACTCTCCAGTACCGGCTTCATTTCCAACGACTGGAGCGTGCATCAAGGCCTGGTGGCCGGTAACTGGATCACCGATCCGATCATGCTGTGGCAAAACGGCAACAAAGGCGGCGCCATCGAGCAGGGTACCAAGGCGCTCGCTCTCGCCGGCGGCGGCATTGCGTTCCCGGGTATGTGGGGCGCACCCGCATGGGCCATGGGCCTGGTGGCATTACTGGGAGCGAATCTCTTTGCCAGCTACAGCAACCAAGGTGTGATAAGAAACACGGGTGACGCACTCAATCATTACCTGTTCAAGCGCGGGAGGGCATGATGCTTCGCCTGTTCGG
>JBAYQE010000061.1:0-15592 GCA_041677345.1 Thiohalomonadaceae bacterium | reverse complement strand
TTGACGCCAGCACGAATGTGACCGAGCCGGCAGTCGCGGAGGGGTAAAGGGACAACGGAACCGAATCGACGATTTTGATGAGCAGTGCTGACGGACACCGCGCGTCAGGGTGTCCGCGGCGGGAGGGTTCTGTAGACACCATGGATTGACCTGCCCGACCTCGAAACGCGTGGGTTATGTTTCGGGATTGGGAAAACAACCTTCAATACAGAGCCACATCGAGGGGGGCAGGTCGTGAACGAGTTTAACGGGATTTACGTGGGATTGGATGTCCACAAGGCGATGATTTCCGTAGCGGTAGCACGGGCGGGACGGGGTGACCCGGAATATCGTGGAGAAATCGAGAACAGCAGCAAGGCGATGCGGAAGCTGCTCAAGCAGCTCAGTCCCGACGGTGAGGTGCTGAATATCTGCTATGAGACGGGCCGTGTGGGTATGGGCTTTTCCGGGAGCTCACCGCGCTGGGACACCGGTGCGAAGTGGTGGCGCCGTCGCTCATTCCCCGCAAAGCAGCAGGTCACGGCCGCGGTGGCACGTGAATTGGCGGGGTTCATCTGGGCCATGGCCTGCGAAGTCACCGGCAAGGCGCACGGCAGCAAGGCACTGGCATGAACGGCGGCCGTCCGTGGCTTCGGTTCAGGGTATGGGAGGCCGGTGAGGAGAACCCCAGGCGCTCCTATGTGGCGTCCTCTTTCCGGAGGACAGACCCACGACTGTAGAGAAGGGCAGCTCCGCGACGAAGTGAAGTCAGGTCGGGAACCAACCCACGCATATCAGAGTGATCCACCGTCGCTGAACGCCTTTCATATCCTGAACCGAAGCCATTGACGGAAGCAGCAAAGCGAAACCTGGTGCCAATAGTTGACAGGTCAATCCATATCAGGAGCCGACATCGTCGGCGAATGCGCGGGATCGGTGGAACGCGGCGGGTGAAAGGCATTCGACCCACGATGTTGGCTCCTACAAGCGGTTTTTTGTAGGAGCCGACGTTGTCGGCGAATGCACGGGGTCGGTACAGCGTGGTGGATGAAAGACATCACCGGCGATGGCGCATACGGCGCGCCATGGTTGCCCGCCGGGCCAAGCCATCAACCGACCTTGAGAATGGCCATGCCGTGCCCGTCCAGGGCCACCTGCACGCAGGCGCGGCCGCCGAACTCGTGCACGGTGCAGCGACGGGTGGGGTCGAGCAGGTCGCGCATGATCTCCGCCGGCGCGCTCAGGTTCCGGTCCACCACCACCCAGTCCTTGCGCGGCTGGCTGTCCAGGTTGAGCGTCACCAGCACCTCCTCCGTATCGAGGATGCGCGAGTAGGCGAGCGTGCACTGGCCGTCGATGGGATGGCCGAAGTCCACGCCGTTGCCCGAGATCTCGCGGAAATATTGGCGTCCGTAGCGCAGCGCGGGTTGCTGGGCACGCACCCGCGCGATGGCGGCGATGGCCCGGTACAGCGGGTGATCGGGATTGAAGAAGTGGTGTCCCGTGCTGTCGAACGCCCCCCACTCGCCGCCGAACATGCATTCACGCACGTAGCGGTCGTCGGGGCCGCCGCCGTCGAATCCCTGCTCGGTGCCGTAGTAGATGCACGGGACGCCCTGGCTGGTGAGCAGATAGCCCATCGCAAGCACCGCCTGGCGCGCATAGGGGTTCTTGTGCATGAAGCGGCGGTGCGGCCGCGCCATCTGGTCGTGATTGTCCACGAAGGTGACGAAGTGGCGCGCGGCCTCGCCGTGGTCGGCGTAGTTCTGGTGAAAGCTGTCGTAACGTGCACGCAATACCCAAGGGTTGGCAAAGCCCTTGATGACCTCCTCCAGGCTGAAGTAGAGCGGGAAATCCAGCGCCGCATCCAGTGACGGGAAGCGTTCGTGGGTCCACTCCAGGCGTGCGTTCCGGCCCAGGTAGCGTTGGATGGTGCTGTCGTCCGCGACGATCTCGCCGAACAGGAAAAAGTTGTGTTTGCCGATGCGCTGTGCGTATTCGCGAATGGCATTGCAGAAAATGGCTGTGGATGACTCCTCCATGTGCTTCACTGTGTCGACCCGAAAGCCATCCAGGTCCGCCTCGGCGATCCAGTATTTGTAGACCTTGATGAGTGTGTCGAGCACGTACGGGTCGGACGTGTCGAGTTCCTTCAGGCTCAGGAAATCACCATTCCTGGCCTCTTCATCGTTGTACCAGTTGCAGATGGGCCCCTTGCGCCTGAACACCTCCGGCCGTTGCAGCTCCCGCGGCCATACACCGTCCGGTGCCTGCAAGCCGGGACTGGGATCGTCCTCGTTCCAGTGATCGAACTCGTAGGTCTGGCCCGTGTAGCAGCCCACCGGGCCCTTGTAGGCGAATACGTCACCGGCGTGGTTCAGCACCACGTCCAGGATCACATACATGCCGCGGGCATGGGCCTCGGCGGCCAGCGTCTTCAGGTCTTCCAGGGTGCCGAAGCGCGGGTCTACTTCGAGGAAATCCTGTACGCCATAGCCATGGTACGAATCCTCCCGCAGGCGGTTGCGGAGAATGGGACTGAGCCAGATGGCGGTGCAGCCGAGGCCCTTGACGTAGTCGAGGCGGCGTACCACGCCCTTGAGATTGCCGCCCTGGAAGCGTGCGCCTGCTGCCGGATCTCGACCCATGCCCGCATCCGCCGGTGTGAATGGCGGGACGTTGTCGGCGTTGTTGTCGAAGCGGTCCATCAACAGGAAATAGATGACGTGGTCCCGCCAGTCGATAGGGGAGGGATGAGGTATCCCTGCCGGGCGGAATCCCAGGGACGACACAGTCTCGATACGCGGGCTCACGGACTCCCTCCTCGTATGCCGGCCTGAGATCAAAGCTTGGCAAAGTCCCTCTTGCTTGCAACAAACCACCCAGCGCACCGACGCGGGGCACCGGTTTATGGTTTGCCGTGCCATGGCAAGACGGTGCTGATTCCACGCCTTTCCTTTCGCACGCGCCTTGGTTTACGATTCGGCCCATTCCGGCCGGCCTCTGCCGCGGTGCTGACCGGACCTGCGCCGGCACCCCGGCCGCGCGCTCGCAGGTGCATGCCGCAAAGGACCCCCGACGCGATGCACAAGGAATCGTGCCCACCTCCCCCGGAGAACAGATCCGTGAACTGGCAGGCTACGTGCGCCTGCTTACCGCACTGGTGCAGCCCTCGCCCAGACGCGACTGCCTTGACCGGCGGGAACTGGCCCGCGTCCTGAGGAGACTGGCCAACAGGCCCGACGAGGTGGCCGCTGCCTGCTGCGATGAAGACGGTCTGGACGCGCGGCAGCTGTCACAGTCGTGAGTGCCTTGGGCATCGCCCGGAAAGTGAAAGACAAGTCATCACCGGCGTGACACCGCTGATGGGCACGGCGGCAGATGGGAAGGACGCATGGCGCTAGTCCAGGGAATCCTGCCGCGGGGGACCCGCGCGCGTTCCTGCGCTACCCCGCGCTGATGATCGGTGGGTTCCTCGTCATTGATCTAATCACGTTTGCTGAGGCGGGCCTGGTCAACGGCTATGTAGTACTTGCACGTCTCCGCGTTTTGTGGCGCGATCGCCTCGCGGGTTCCTGGACGGCCCCCGAGACTTCCAGCTGCAGTGATGCTATGGCGCTGGCGTCGCTGACGGTAACCAGAGGAGCCCAATGTCCCGCGCGTTTTTTATCTGGAGCCCGTTCCGCTGCGTGGCTTGGCTGTTCTTGTTTGCCTGCGCACCTGCGTGGGCCGCCGGCCCACTGCAATCCGGCAGCGAGTACGACTATCCGCCCTTTTCCCTGACACGCGCCGACGGCACGGCCGATGGCCTTTCCGTGGAGTTGTTGCGCGCGGCACTGGCCGCCATGGGCCGTGAGGTGGAGTTCAAGGTCGCACCCTGGCACCAGCTCAAGGCAGAGCTTGCCGAGGGCAAGCTGCAGGTCCTGCCTCTCATGGTGCGCACCGACGCGCGCAACGATCTCTACGACTTCAGCGTCCCGTACTTCACCATGCATGGTGCCGTGGTGGTGCGCAAGGGTGATGAGCGCATCCGGGGTGTGGCCGATCTGCGTGGGCGCGAGATCATTGTCATGCGTGACGACATCGCCGACGAATACGTGCAGCGACAGCGCATCACCGACACGATCATCCGTACTGTTTCGGTTGCTGAAGCACTGCAACTCCTCGCCGATGGTCACCACGACGCGGTAGTGGTGCAGAAGCTGGCCGGTCAGGCACTGATCAACCAGCTGGGGCTCCACGACCTGGAGGTGGTGGGTGCACCCATCGGCGAGTTCCAGCAGTTCTGCTTCGCCGTGCGCGAGGGCGACCATGAGCTGCTGGCCATCATCAACGAGGGGCTCGCCCTCACCGTGGCCGACGGCACCTACGCGCGGTTGATGGACAAATGGCTCGCTCCGGTCCAGGAGAGCCGCGCGCCGCACGTGCTAGTGGTGCTGGCCGTGGTGGTCACGCTGGTAGTCGCATGGTTTGTCGCCCTCGCTTGGCAGCGTTCGCTGCTGCGGGTGGTGCAGGCCCGCACGGCCGAACTGCAGGAGGCCAACCGCTCGCTGAAGCGGGAGATCGAGGAGCACCACAACACGGAAAAGGCGCTGCGGCGCACCACGGAAGAGTTGGAGGCGATGTTCTCCAACACCCACGTGATCATGGCCATCATGGATCCGGATTTCAATTTCCTGCGCGTCAATGCGGCGTATGCTGCGGCGACCAGGCGCCAACCCGAGGACTTCATCGGCGTCAACCATTTCGAGCTCTATCCGAACGCGGAGAACGAGGCGATCTTCCGCGAGGTGGTGGCGACGGGCGAGGCCTTCACGGTAGCGGCCAAACCTTTCCCGCACCCGGATCAGCCCGAGCGGGGCACCACCTACTGGGACTGGACCCTGACGCCGGTGAAGGGCGCCAACGGCGAAGTGGAAGCCGTGGTGCTGGCGCTCATCGACGCCACCGAGCGTGAACAGAAACGCCAGGAAGCCGAGGTGAAGAGCAGCATTTCGCGGCGCCTGCTCGAGCAGCGGGTACACGAGCGCACGGCGGAGCTGGAGGCCGCCTACCAGGAACTGGAGACCTTCAGCTATTCAGTGTCCCACGACCTGCGTGGTCCATTGCGCGCCATCAACGGTTTCAGTCATGTGCTCGCCGAGGAACTGGGCGATGCAGTGCAGAAAGACCGCCTCAACTGCATCGCACGCATCCAGGACGCCACCGTGCGCATGGGCGACCTCATCGACGGCCTGCTCAACCTGGCGCAGGTGTTCCGCAGCGAGCTCCAGCGCACCTGCGTGGACCTGAGCGCCCTTGCCACGGAGGTGGTGGCGATGCTGCCCGACATGGAACGCGCCGGACCTGCGGAGATCCGCATCCAGCCGGGTGTGAGCGCGCAGGGCGATCCGACCCTGCAGCGCGCGCTGCTGCAGAACCTGCTGGAAAACGCGCTGAAGTTTTCGCGACAGCGCGAGGATGCGCTCATCGAGTTCGGCACCGAGCAGCACGACGGGAAAACGGTCTACTACGTGCGCGACAACGGCATGGGTTTCGACATGCAGTACGCCCACAAGCTGTTCAAGCCGTTCGAGCGGCTGCACGGCATCGACGGTTTCGAAGGCAACGGCATTGGCCTGGCCACGGTGCGCCGCATCGTCCTGCGTCACCGTGGACGGGTGTGGGCGCAGGGCTCGCCCGGCGAGGGCGCGACCGTCTATTTCACCCTGAACGATCTGTGACCGTTCCCGCCAGCGGCGGACGGGGTGGCGGGTTGCATGCGCCCGCACCCGTGCGCCGCACCAGGGGCGAGTCGTCCGCTGCCCACTGGCCCTTGAGCCGGTTCTCGCCGCCGGGCTCCGCGAACACCAGATAGCTGTACTTGCCGTAGTGCGGCACCTTGCGGGCGAGGGCGGCGATGACCGCCGGGTCGTCGGCTGCCAGCCAGGCCAGCGCGCCGTCGCGCGCGGTGATCACGAAACCGTGCCCGGCGCGCGGCCAGCGCCGCCCTTCCAGGTCCACGCCGTCATCGCCGTCGGGCGTGACCACCCCGCGGTGCCGGTTTTGCCAGCCCAGCAACAGCACCGGCCTGTCCGCGGGCAGCTGCGCCAGCGCCTCGTCTTCACGGATCTCGACGCCGGGCTGACCGTGGGCCCAGGCCTCGGCCAGCCGCCGGTAGGCCTCGCGCCGGGGCGCGTCGGCCGCCGCGGGCAACAGGATCAACAGGCGTTCGCTGCCGAGCACGGCATTGAGCGCGGCGGGCAGTTCCCCCGGCAGCAGACGGCGGAACAGGTCGAACTGCGGATCGACCGCCACGCACACCGGCACGGCGGGAAGGGGAAGTTCCACGGCTGTGGTACGGCCGTCCATGGCCACGGTGTGCGTCAGCGTACGGCCGTCGGCGAGGCCGACCACCACCGGCACGGCCAGGCGAAAGGGCGCCTCGGCCTGGGTCTGCTCCAGGGTGAGGGCCAGGGCGTCGGGCGCGAAACGCGCCTGCGCGATGGCGAGTGCGGGCGCGCCCGTGCGCCCGGTCCATTGTTCGAAGAAGGGCGCGAGCGACCTGCCGCTCTCCGCCTCGAAGGCCGCGCGCAACGCGTCGAAGCCGGCGAAGCGGAAACGCTGTTCGCGGTAGAAGCGGCGCAGCCCGGCCAGGAAGACCTCATCGCCCAGTTCGAGCCGCAGCATGTGGAAGAGCATCAGCCCTTTGCCGTAACCCACGGCCTGGGACGCGCCGCTGTGGCGGCCCAGGAAGCGGGCGAGGGGAAAGTCGCGCGCCTCCGAGACGTAAGCGGCATAGGCCTGCAGCTGGTCGCGACGGTATTCGGCGCCCGCGCCGGCCTGTTCCTTGAGCAGGTGATCGGCGAGATAGGCGGTGAGGCCCTCGCTCCAGTTGCCCTGCGCGGCATCCACGTACACGCCGTTGCCCCACCAGTTGTGCAACACCTCGTGGGGATAGGCGCTGTCGATGATGAAGGGCAGACGGATCACCCGCGGGCCCAGCAAGGTGAAGGAAGGCATGCCGTAGCCGGTCTCCCAGAAGTTCTCCACCAGCGCGAACTTGGCGTAGGGGTAGTCCCCGAGCAGCCCGGTGTAGAGCTTGAGATAGCGCGCGGTCGCCGCCAGATAGCGTTCTGCCAGTGCGGGGTCGGGTGTGCGCAGGTAGACCATGGCCGTCGGCGCCTCCCCGCGCTGGTAGAGGGTGAAGGGGCCTGCCATGAGATAGATCTCTTCCTGCGGCATGGTCTCCTGCCAGCGCACGCGCCCCGGCACGGGTTCGCGTGCCCCTTGGCTTACCGCCTCCCAGTGCGGCGGCAGCGCCACGTCCAGGGTGAAGCCGTGCCGCGGGTAGGCGCTGAAGCGCGGATACCAGCCGCTGGCAGCGCTGAGCACGGCACCGTCGGCAGCGATGATCCCGGGTGTGGCCTCACCGGCGTGGCCCGGCCCCTGGCCCGCAGCGGTGAGTGGATGATGGATAATGCCGCCATAGTGCAGGGTCACACTGCGTGCACCGGCGGGCAGGCGCAGGCGCCAGCGCTCCAGCGGCACGGCGCCCTCGACATGCCCGAGGTGGCTGAGCTGCGCAGCACCCGTGGTACGGGGCGACAGCCCCGCATGCAGGACGAACTCGAGGGGCGCTGGCGGCGGTTGCGGCCAGGTCAGCCTGTCCTCGGCGGTGAAGGCGTGGCGCGTGGGGGCGAGTTCCACGCGCAGGTCGTGGTACAGGAGGGCATCGGCCCGGCTCGCCAAGGGCGCGAGACACAGCGCGAAAAAGAAACCGGATATCCCTGCCCAATGTCTTTTTTTGCATATGATTGAGTGCATGAAAACTCCAGCCGGTCTGAAATCATTTCCGGGTGCGGGCGCCTGCCTGAGCCTTATGTTAGTCATATTGTCCATGACCGGGGCGCGGGCCGATATGCTCGAGGCGCCCGCCATAGACCTGCACAAGCTGCCTTCGTTGGAACAGATCCTGCCGCAGCTGGTCGACAAGCGCGTGGTGTTCGTGGGTGAGAACCACGACCAGTACAGCCATCATCTGGTGCAGCTCGCCATCATCCGCGCACTCCACCGCGAGCATGGAGACATCGCCCTGGGCGTGGAGTTTTTCCAGCAGCCCTTCCAGGCGCACCTGGATGCCTTCGTGGCCGGCGAGATCGATGAGGCCACCATGCTGCGGCGCACCGAGTACATGGAGCGCTGGAGTTACGATTACCGCCTGTATCAGCCCATCCTGCAATATGCACGCGAGCATCGCATCCCCCTGGTTGCGCTCAATATGCCCAAGGAATTGACGGCGCGCGTAGCCGAGCACGGTATCGCCGCACTGAGTGAAGAGGAACGCACCCAACTACCGGAGATCGACCGCGGCAGTGCACCTTATCGCGAACGTCTGCGTGCATTGTACGAAGCCCATCCCGTGCGCAAGGGCGGCAGCTTCGAGAACTTCCTCGAGGTGCAGCTGTTGTGGGACGAGGGCATGGCGGCTCGTGCGGCGGGCTATCTGCAGGAACACCCAGGACGCCGCATGGTGGTGCTCGCCGGCGCCGGACACCTGGCCTATCGCGACGGCATTCCGCGGCGCCTGGAAAGGCGCATGCCACTCTCCTCCGCGGTGGTGTTGAGCGGGGCCCAGGAGACCCTGTCCCCGGCGGTGGCCGATTTCGTGCTGCTTCCCGCACCGGTTGCGCTGCCGCCCAAGGGCATGATGGGCGTGCTCATGGAAACCGCCGACAAGGGCGTGCGGGTGACCCGCTTCACCGAGACCAGCGCTGCACAGGAAGCGGGCGTGAAACAGAATGACTGCATCGTGGGCATCGATGAGGCATCGGTGGACGACACCACGGACGTGCAACTGGCCTTGCTCAGCCGCAAGCCGGGAGAGGTCGTGCGAGTGGGCGTGTTGCGCGAGGCGGGCACGGCGCAGGAGGAACTGCTTCAGTATCAGGTCCAGTTGCGCTGATCCGATCAGCCGCGCATCAGCGACTTCGCAGCCTTGCATCCGCGCAGGCTGCAGCCAGCGAGCAACAGGAAGTAGCGCGGTTCCCTGTGCCTTTGCGTATCACCTGCGGTATGCCAACCCATGTTGTGTATCGCGCAGGTCGTTTGTGATACGAAAGTCGTCCGCGTTTCAACTGCGTGCTGCACGTTTCAACCGCGCACCAGCGACACCAACGCGGCTACCACCAGCACCGACAACGCGAACATGGCGGCGATAAGCGATGCGACCAGTACCACGATGAGAACGATGAGTCGCCGCTCGCCGGCCTTGCCGCGGCTGGCGCGGCCAAGGCCTTTTTCGATCAGCGCGAGATTGCGCGTATTGGCCTTCCAGACGAAGTCGAAGAGATCCCCGAGCACCGGCACCAGGCCGACCAGCAGGTCCAGTCCGATGTTGAGAATCATGCGCAGCAGGTACACGGTCGGTACGCCGAGCTGCGCCGCGACCGTGACGATGTAAGCGGATACCGCCGCCCCGATGCTGTCGCCGACCGCCGGCACTACACCCACGATGCCGTCCATGCCGATGCGATGCCCGCCCGGCAGCCGCACCGCCTCATCGAGCACGTGGGCGAGACGCCGCAGGCGTTTCAGATCGGCCTCCCGGGACGGCGGCGCGTTCTTCACCATGTTCCGAGTATAGGGATGCAGGCGTTGTAGGAGCGCACATTGTGGGCGAATCTTCTTCACGCCGCCCATTCGCCCACAATGGGCGCCTACGGGGAATCGTTGCAGGAGCCGACACTGTCGGCGAATGACGGCATGGAGATCGTTCCAGGGGGGCTAATCGGCGCCGCCTTCCAGCACGTCACGGATGCGTCGTTCGATCAATTCCATATCGAAGCGGCTGCGGTCGCGCACGATCTGGCGCACGGTCTCGTTGACCGTGCCCAGGTCCTCGAGGATGTCGCGCAGGATCTCCTGCTGCTGGCGTCCGCGGGTGACTTCCTGGGGTTCGCGCACCAGATCCCGGACGATGGAATCCTCCGCCCGGGAGGCGACGATGGGTTCGTCGGCGCCTTCCACGTACACGAAGGTCCTGCGGCCGGGACCGCGTTCCTCCTCGATGGGTACTACAGCGACCACCCGGTCGGAGCGCACGTACTTGCCATATCCCAAACCCACCAGCACACCGGTGTGAATGCGCATGGCTCTCTCCAGGACCCGTTTGAACCATAGGGTTTGATCCATAAGAAAGCACAGTCCATCTTCCGCCACACGCCGCCGACCGAAAAAATTCCTTCCGTTCGCTGTGCCCCGCGCGAGACCGGCACCCCGGATATTTGGAGGCCACACTACAACCAGCGGATGGTGATTCCGCGTTCCTGGTTCGTGCCGAAGAAAGCATCAGGACGAGACTATGCGTTGGCGTCCCTTGACGGCAGGCGAGGCAATCTCTCCCGGGCCCTGGTATGCGACCTGGCTCGCACCCCTCGTGTTCTCGCTCGTCCTGGTGGCCACGGCGCCGTCCCATTTCCTGTTCTTTCACAGCCTGGCGGAGCTGTTTGCCGTCGGCGTGGCGGTGACGGTATTCACGGTGGCCTGGAACACTTACCCGTTCACGCGCAGCAGTTTCCTGTTGTATCTGGGTTGCGGCTATCTCTGGGTGGCTGGGTTCGATCTCATCCACACCCTGGTGTACGAAGGCATGGGGGTGCTCCCCATTACGGGCGCCAACACCGCCACGCAGTTCTGGGTGGCCGGCCGGCTGTTCGAGGCGACGTTGTTGTTGACGGCAAGTTTCGCCGTGCGCAAGCACATGGAGCCGAGCGCTGTCCTGGCCGCGGGTGGGGCCGTGTTCCTGGGCGTGTGCGCGCTCATCTATTTCGACCTGTTTCCCACGGCATACGTGGAGGGCGTGGGACTCACCCCCTTCAAGATCTACGCGGAATACGCGGTGGTGCTGATCCTGCTGCTGGCATCGGTGATGCTCTGGCGCCGACGGGAGCGCATGGACGCGAAAATGAACCGTTTGATTCTGGCAGCGGTGGGCCTGACCATCGTCGCCGAGTTGGTCTTCACGCAGTACGTCGAGATCGTCAGCGTCGCCATGGCCGTAGGGCATTTGTTCAAGTTCTGGTCCTATTGGCTCATCTACCTCGCCCTGGTGCAGTTCACCCTGCGTAATCCCTTTCAGATCCTCGGGCGTCATGCAGGTACCTACGATGCATTTACCGAACCGACCGCGCTGGTGGATCGTGCCGGCACCATACGTCAGGCCAACAGCGCCTTGCGCCACGACAGCGGTGAGCTCGAACCGGTGGGCCGGCCTGCCCACACGCTCCTGCATCCGCAGGGCCTGGCAAGGGACAGGTGTCCGGTCTGCGAGGCGATAGCCGCGGCCAGGCCGTCGCAGGGCGTGGAACTGTTTTATCCCGAACGTGGCCAGTGGTGCGAAATCGCGCTGACCCCGTTCTATTGGTCCAGCCGCGCCGTGGGCATGGTGCACGTGGCGAGGGACGTCACCGCGCGCCACCGGGCCGCCGAGTTGCTGGCGGAGGAGCGGGATCGCGTGCGCGGCTACTTCAATGTGGCGGAAGTGATGCTGGTGGCGCTGGACCGCGAGGGACGCGTACTCAGCTTCAACCGCAAGGCGGCATCGGTGACGGGCTGGAGCGAACAGGAGGTGCTGGGGCGCGACTGGTTCTCCCTGTTACCGGCCAGCGAGCAGGTGGCGGCGCGCACCGCTCTCGGGAGAATCCTGGAAGGCGAGATGGGCGAAGGAGACTTCCACGAGGGGAGGCTGGTCACCCGCAGTGGCGAGGAGCGCCTGGTCGCCTGGCGCACGGCACCGCTCATGGACGGGCAAGGCCGCGTTTCGGGTGCGCTGATTTCCGGTGAAGACGTGACGCAGCGGCGGCGCGACGAAGCGCGGCTGCGCCAGGCTGCCGCAGTCTACGAGACCTCCGCCGAAGGTGTGATCATCACCGACCCGGAGTTTCGCGTCGTGGCGGTCAACCCGGCTTTCATGCGTATCACCGGCTTCGCCGAGGCGGATGTGCTGGGCAACCATGCCGATGCGATCATTGCGCCCACCGGCGACGGCCAATTCACCCGCGCGCTGCGGCAACAACTCCGGGCAGAGGGTACCTGGCAGGGCGAGATCCGTTACCGCCGCAAGTCGGGAGAGACCTTTCCGGCATGGGAGCACATCAGCGCCCTGCGCGATTCTACGGGAAAGGTGACCCACTACATCGCCATGCTCACGGACATCACCCCCATCAAGGCCTCCGAGGAGCGGCTCGACCGACTTGCGCACCATGACCCGCTCACGGGCAGGCCGAACCGGCTGCTGTTCCATGCCCGCGCGACCCATGCCCTCGAGCGTGCGGCTCGTGAAGGCACCCGCGTCGGTATCCTTTTTGCCGATCTGGACCGCTTCAAGCAGGTCAACGACAGCTTCGGTCATGAAACAGGCGATCGTCTGCTGGTGGAGGCTGCTGCGCGCATGGAGGCCTGTGTGCGCGCTGAAGACACGGTGGCACGCATGGGCGGTGATGAATTCACGGTGCTGCTCGAGCCGCTGCAAGATGCGGCCGACGCCGGATGGGTGGCCCAAAAAATCGTCGACGCCCTGCACCGGCCGTTCGACCTGGACGGCATCGAAGCGACCGTGGGTGCCAGCGTGGGCATCAGCATCTATCCGGAACACGGGCGCGACCTGGAGATCCTGCTGCACAAGGCCGACGCTGCCATGTACCGAGCCAAGCGGCAGGGCCGCAACAATTATCAGTTCTACACGAAAGACCTGACCGCCAGCACTCACCAGCGCATCGCCCTCGAGACCGGGCTGCGGCAGGCGCTGGAGCGCGCGGAACTGGTGTTGCATTACCAGCCGGTGGCGGAAGTGCAGACCGGCAAGATCCTGGGTGTGGAGGGGCTCGTACGCTGGCGCCACCCTGAGCATGGCGTGTTGCTGCCCCAGCGCTTCCTGTCCATTGCCGAACAGTCAGGGCTGGTCAGTCCCATGGACCAATGGGTGCTGCGCACCGCCTGTTTGCAAGGCAGGGAGTGGCAGCGCCAAGGGATACAACTGCGCATTGCGGTGAACCTGTCGGGTAAGTGGCTCAACCGCGAAGAATGTGTGCAGGAGGTGGACCGTATTCTGGCCGAGACCGGATGCGAGCCGCAAAGCTTGGTGCTGGAACTCTCCGAGGAGTGGCTCATGCGCCACGGTGACGAATCCGTGGGGCGCCTGCGCGAATTGAAGGCATTGGGTGTTCAGCTAGCCATCGATCGCTTCGGCACCGGCTACACCTCCCTCCGGTTTTTGCAGCGCACCCCATTGGACGTACTCAAGATCGATCCTTCCCTCGTGGCGCAGGTAACGAGTGACCCTGACAGTGGCGCCGTGGTCCGCACCATCATCGCGTTGGGTCATACCCTTGACGTATCCGTCACCGCCATGGGTGTGAGCACGGGGGAGCAACTGGACTTCCTGCGCGCCTTGGCACCGGACGGTGACGCGTGGCTACGCGCAGATGAATACCAGGGTTTCCTGTGCCAGCCGCCGCTTCCGGCAGAACAGCTCGGTGCGTGGCTGCACGCAGCCGTTCACTCCTCGGGTGGTGGAGGCATGCCCGCGGGTTGATCATTATTGCGGAAAACGTGTCAGCGACCAGCGGTGCGAAGATCATGATGGCCGTGTGAGCGGGAACCCTTCATGGGCCAGGGAGGACGCATGGGCAGTGCACGTCTGGAACGCAACAAGCAGGTGGTGAAGGCATTTTACGAGATGGCCTTCCACGGCGACCCGGTTGAGGCCGTGCGCCGTCACGTGGGTGAGCGGTATATCCAGCACAATCCGCGTGTGCGCGACGGCAAGGATGGCTTCATCGAATATTTTCAGCGCCTGGCACGAGAGTATCCCGCCAAGCGTGTGCACTTCCGGCGTGTGATCGCCGAAGGCGACCTGGTGGTGGTGCACTGTGAGCAGGAATGGCCCGGCGATCCGGAGCCGGTGTGGGCAAGCATGGACATCTTCCGCCTGGACGAGGCGGGGAAGATCGTCGAGCACTGGGACGTGATCCAGCCGGTGCCGCCCGAGGCGGTGAACACCAATACCATGTTTTGACGGAGGCAGGCGCTTCGTAAAGCCGGTGTAAGCGTACCTTACCCGAAGGTGTCGTTGGCATCGTGACGGACCTGATTCTGACGCACACCCATGCGTGCCATGACACGTGCGGTGGTGAGCAGGCCATCCAGTGGTTCGGGCGGCAGGTCCGCCGGTGGGAGCAGGGCCAGCAGGGTGTGACGCTTGAGCACCACGAAGTAGTCGCCGGGTGCGAACAGGTGACGTGCGAGGGCGAAGCCCTGGTTCAGGTGGGCCATGGCGCCGGGACGTCGCCGCGTCATGAGCACTTGCCCGTATACCAGCTCAACCAAGGCGCGGGCACGGGTGCCGCGCCGCGCAGTAAGGGCGGTGAGCCGCTCGTAGTCCTGCTCTATGGGCTCGCCCAGGGCGGCGCGGGCGGGCAGTGCGGCCAGCCTGAGCGCCAGCGAACCCTGTCCACGTCGGCGGCGCCGTTGCTCACGGGACTCGATGCGTGCGAGCACCGTACGCGCCGTTGCCTCTGTGCAAGGATCGGCATACCAGCGGCCCAGCCTCATGAAGACGGGGGCGGTTTTCACTGTTCCTCCAACAATCGCAGCATGGCCTGTCCGGCATTGGACAGCGTGCGTGCGGAATGATGCACCATGCCCAAGTGGCGCTTGAGCATCAGCTCGGGCACACGCAACATCACGGTATCGCCGTCCACAAGGGTTCGCGGCAGCACGCTCCAGCCCAGTCCCACGGATACCAGCATCTTGATGGTCTCCAGGTAATTGGTGGACAGTTTCACCACCGGGTGCAGTCCACGCTCGGTGAACGCTGCTTCCACCAGGGCGCGGGTGAAGGTGCCCTGTCCAGGCAGCACGGCGGGCGAGGCGGCCAGCGCCTCCAGGCTAACGCGCTTGCGTGCGGCCAGTGGATGGTCGTGTCCGACCACCACCGCGAGCGGGTCGTCCCACAGCACACGGGTGGCGAGATTGGCGGGGGCCGGTTCCGGCAGGGTTACGACCGCCAGTTCCAGGTCGCCGTGCAGCACGGCCTGGCAGGCCTCCTCCGAGTCCAGGAAGCGGATGTCCAGGTCCACCGCCGGATAGCGTGCGGCGAAGGCACGCAGCAGCGGCGGCAGGTGGTGCAGACCCACATGATGGCTGGTGCCGAAGGACAGCGGTCCCTCCACCCGTTCGGAAAGGTTGGACAGCGCACGGCGGCTGTCCTCCACCGCCTCCAGGATATGCCGCGCCCGCGGCAGTAGCGCGCGCCCGGCCTCGGTGAGCGTCACCTGCCGCCCGATGCGGTCAAACAAGGGACTGCCCAATTCCTGCTCCAGGGCGGTGATGCGCTTGCTCACCGCCGGCTGGGTCAGGAACAGCCGCTCCGCGGCTGCGGAGAACGAGGCATGCTCGGCCACGGCCACGAAGGCCTGGAGATTGGGGATGTCCATGTCGGATGCCTGACAGGAATCGATTCTATGAAAAAGATGAATTGGAGTAATGAATCCAGCCTACGTAGACTGGCGCTCCGAATCAAGCAGTGGCGGGGAAGAGATTGAACAACGGGGGACACGGGGAATACGGGGAA
>JBAYQE010000060.1:0-15790 GCA_041677345.1 Thiohalomonadaceae bacterium | reverse complement strand
GCAAGCGCATGCAGATCGAGGAAGGGTTTCGAGATACAAAGAGCGAGCGATTTGGACTGGGATTGAATCTCGCCGTGTCGCGCAGTAAAGAGCGGTTTGCGGCCTTGCTTGTCATCGCAGCTCTCGCGAGCTTTGTGGCCTGGCTGTTTGGAAAAATCGCCCACGGGCGCGGTCTGCACCTGCGCTACCAAGCCAACACCGTTACCGATCGACTCGTGCTCTCCTTCGTTTACCTCGGCATGCGCATCGCACGCGGAGGAGGCTTGAACGTCACCACTGAGGACCTTCGTCAGGCGCGAATATCGCTGCGAGACGCCCATGCTTTTTGCCCGACTAAAGGAGAAATTCGTGGGGATCCCTCAGACTCCGGGTCCAATTTCCCGGAGGCATGCTCTCACGACACTGGAGCGCAGCTCATGTATCGCCCGATAAGTCATCGCCTATTGGTGACAAGCGAGCACTAGCTGTGTATACATATTCCCCGACTTCATTTGATGAATCTTCCGCTGTCTCGATATTAAGAAGAATTTAAGAAAACGACCCTGCGCTCGGACTTCGGGCTTGATGTGGAGCAATTCAGGAGCAATGACTGTTGCTGGGCAGTATCTTCTCGTCTGGGATCAGATTATGCAATACATGCGCGAACACAGATACTCGATTGATCTCAGAGACTATTTGGTCACGTTCGATGAAGATAACTATTCTTATATTGTGTACTTTACGAAACCAACCAAGCAGCCGACATTGGGTGGTGGTAGTACCAAAGTCGTAGTCAGGAAAAGCGACATGCATGTAAATGATTTCAAGTTTTCGCGCTAGCAGGCTGCTGAAAGAAGAGCCGGTGTTGTCGGGAGCACTACGCGCGTGACGAAATCTCTAATGAGTAAGGTGCTTTTCTGCGCTGCATTGGTCCGGCACTCTCGGCGCTTCCGCCGAAGCGGCGGCACAAGGGCGGCCTAGCAGGCTGTTGAAAAACACCGAAGCATCCGCACGCCGTCGAGTGGAACGACGGCCAGCTCCGCCTCATCCACCAGCGCCTGCTCCCGCAGGAAGCCTGCTACAACAGCCTACGGCGATGCCACTGCCGTGGCCGGTGCCATCCGCGACACGGTGGTGTGCGGCGCACCCGCCACCGGCGACACCGCCAACAAGTTCGGCACCTACAGCATGGCCGTGAATGCGACATACTGGCACCCACCTCGACCATTGACATGAGCCTGCCCACGGGAGCCGACATCCCTCCTGGGGCTCGTTCAGCATGGGCTTCTGCGTCACCACGCAGTAGGCCTCGCGAAGGCCACGGTTACCTGGACGCCCGGCGTCTCTTCCGCCTCGATGAATGGTAGTGTGAGTGTCTCCAATGAACAGAAGGTGCGTCGAGGTCCATCACGAGGTGTATTCGGCCCGGAGGAATATCCCGCGCGTCGACATGCGAATCCAGGCAGGGCTCACCAACCGCTCGCAACCGAGTAAAGGCCCGACGCGCACCCGTTCAACCCCCTCCCAAACCCCCGCAAACGCCCGCTGACAGGCTTCCGGGAGCCTGCGCCGGACCCCTACATCGTGGTATCATGTCGGCTTCATTTTGCGTGCTGGGCCGGGGGCTCGGTGCCGTCCCGGTTGGAAAGGAAACGTCGTAATCCATGGCTGAGTTTGCGAAGGAGGTCCTCCCGGTCAATATCGAGGAGGAGATGAGGCAGTCGTATCTCGATTACGCCATGAGCGTAATCGTGGGCCGAGCGCTCCCCGACGTGCGCGACGGCCTCAAGCCGGTGCACCGCCGCGTGCTCTTCGGTATGCAGGAAGGCGGCTACGACTGGAACAAGGCCTACAAGAAGTCGGCCCGCATCGTCGGCGACGTCATGGGTAAGTACCACCCCCACGGCGACTCCGCCATCTACGACACCATCGTCCGCATGGCCCAGCCGTTCTCCCTCCGCTACATGCTGGTGGACGGGCAGGGCAACTTCGGTTCCATCGACGGCGACGCCGCCGCTGCCATGCGTTACACCGAGGTGCGCATGGCACGCATCTCCCACGAGCTTCTCGCCGACATCGAGAAGGACACAGTCGACTTCGTCCCCAATTATGACGGCTCCGTAATGGAACCGGAGGTCCTGCCCACGCGTGTGCCGAACCTGCTGGTGAACGGCTCCGCGGGCATTGCCGTGGGTATGGCAACAAACATCCCACCGCACAACCTCACCGAAGTGGTGAACGGCTGCCTGTCCCTCATCGAAGACCCGGCCCTTACGGTCGAGCAGCTCCTGGAGCACATCCCCGGGCCCGACTTCCCCACCGGGGGCATCATCAACGGTGCCCGCGGCATCCGCGAGGCTTACCACACCGGCCGTGGACGTATCTATGTACGCGCCCGGGCCGAGGTGGAAGAGGAAAACGGCCGCCAGCGCATCGTGGTCACTGAACTTCCCTACCAGGTGAACAAGGCACGGCTGCTGGAGCGTATCGCCGAGCTGGTCAAGGAAAAGAAGATCGAGGGCATTTCCGAACTGCGCGACGAGTCCGACAAGGACGGCATGCGCATGGTCATCGAGCTCAAGCGCGGCGAGGTGCCCGAGGTGTTGCTGAACAACCTGTACCAGCACACCGCCATGCAGAACGTGTTCGGCATCAACATGGTGGCACTGGTGGACGGCCAGCCGCGCCTGCGCAACCTCAAGCAGGTGTTGGAGGCCTTCCTGCGCCACCGCCGCGAAGTGGTCACCCGCCGCACCCTCTTCGAACTGCGTAAGGCCCGTGAACGCGCCCATGTGTTGGAGGGTCTGGCGATCGCCCTGGCGAACATCGACCCCATCATCGCCCTCATAAAGGCCTCCCCGAGCCCGGCGGAGGCCAAGGCGGGCCTGCTCGCCGGCGCCTGGGAGCCGGGCATCGTGCTGGACATGCTGTCGCGCGCGGGTGCCGAGAACTCACGCCCCGACGGCTTGTCCCGGGAGTTCGGCCTGGTCGAGGGCCGCTACCGGCTGTCCGAGGCCCAGGCCCAGGCCATTCTGGACCTGCGCCTGCACCGCCTCACCGGCCTGGAGCAGGACAAGATCATCGATGAATACCGGCAGATCCTGGACACCATTGCCGACCTGCTGGACATCCTGGGCAGCGCCGACCGCCTCATGCAGGTGATACGCGACGAGCTGGTAGCGGTACGCGACCAATATGGCGACAAGCGCCGCACCGAGATCAATGCGACCCACGAAGATCTCTCCCTGGAGGACCTCATCACCGACGAGCCGGTGGTGGTTACGCTCTCCCACGAGGGTTATGCCAAGGCACAGCCACTCGATGATTACCGTGCCCAGCGCCGCGGCGGGCGCGGCAAGTCGGCAACGGCCATGAAGGAAGAGGACTTCATCGACAAGATGTTCGTGGCCAACACCCACGACACCATCCTCTGTTTCTCCAGCCGTGGCCGGGTGTACTGGCTGAAGGTGTACGAGCTGCCGCAGGCGGGCCGTGGTGCGCGCGGCAAGCCCATCGTCAACCTGCTGCCGCTGGAGTCCGACGAGCGCATCAACGCCGTCCTGCCCGTGCGGGAATACGAGGAAGGCAAGTACGTGTTCATGGCCACTGCCAGCGGCACGGTGAAGAAAACGCCGCTGGTGGACTTCTCCCGTCCGCGTACCAGCGGCATCATCGCCATCGACCTGGTGGACGACGACATCTTGGTGGACGTGGCCATCACCGAGGGCAACCGCGACATCCTGTTGTTCAATGATGCAGGCAAGGTGATCCGTTTCAACGAACAGGACGTACGTCCCATGGGCCGCGTCTCGCGCGGTGTGCGTGGCATCCGTCTCAGCGGTGATCAGAAGGTGATTTCACTCATCGTTGCGGCCGAAGGCTATGTGCTCACCGCCACCGAGAACGGTTACGGCAAGCGCACCCCCATGTCCGAGTATCCGCGCCATGGTCGCGGCGGCCAGGGCGTGATCTCCATCCAGACCAGTGAACGCAACGGCAAGGTGGTCGGTGCCGTATTGGTGGAGGAGAGCAGTGAAATCATGCTCATCACCAATGCGGGTACCCTGGTGCGCACCCGCGCCACCGAGGTGTCCATCACCAGCCGCAACACCCAGGGCGTCAAGCTCATCAGCCTGGGCGCGGAAGAAAAACTCACCGGCCTCGACAGCATTGCCGAGAATGGGGACGACGAGGAAGAGGAAGAGAATAACCACGGGGAACACGGGGAAGCATGATGAGTTCTTTCAGGGGCACCCGGGAGCATGGTTCGCGCGCACGGCTTCAGAACAGCGAACATGAATTCCCCCCGTGTTCCCCGTGGTTCGAGCTTTTTTCTTAATAACTTAAGGAAAACCGCAATGGCGCGTGTATTCAACTTCAGTGCTGGTCCGGCGATGTTGCCGCAGGCCGTGATCGAAAAAGCCCGTGAGGAGATGTTGGACTGGAACGGCAGCGGGATGTCCGTGATGGAGATGAGTCATCGCGGCAAGGAGTTCATGTCCATTGCGGCCAAGGCTGAGGCGGACCTGCGTGAGCTGCTTGCCATCCCTGCCAATTACAAGGTGCTGTTCCTGCAAGGCGGTGCCTCTCAGCAGTTCGCCATGATTCCCATGAACCTGCTGCGCGGCAAGCAGGGCGCCGACTATATGCTGACGGGTGACTGGTCCAAGAAGGCCATTTCCGAAGCCAAGAAGTTCTGCAACGTGAACCTCGCCGCCACCACCGAGGCGGGCAATTTCACCACCGTGCCGACGCAGGCGGAACTGAAGCTTTCCGCCGACGCGGCTTATGTGCACTACTGCCCCAACGAGACCATCCGTGGCGTCGAATTCGACTACGTGCCCGAGACCGGCGGCGTGCCGCTGGTGGCGGATATGTCCTCTACGCTGTTGTCCCGTCCCATCGACGTGAGCCGCTACGGCATGATTTATGCCGGTGCGCAGAAGAATATCGGCCCGGCCGGCCTCACCGTGGTCATCGTGCGTGAAGACCTGCTCGGCGAGACCGTTGCCGGCACGCCCACCATGCTCGACTACAAGACCCACGCCGACAACGGCTCCATGTACAACACCCCGCCCACCTATGCCTGGTACCTGGCGGGGCTGGTGTTCGAGTGGTTGAAGAACCTGGGCGGCCTCAAAGGCATGGCCGAGATCAATCAGCGCAAGGCAGGCAAGCTCTACGCAGCCATCGACAACTCGGGTGGCTTCTATGCCAACCCGGTGGCCACGCACTGCCGCTCCTGGATGAACGTGCCCTTCACCTTAGCCAAGCCCGAACTGGACGAAACCTTTCTCAAGGAAGCCAAGGCCCAGGGCCTCACCACGCTCAAGGGCCACCGCTCGGTGGGTGGCATGCGTGCCAGCATCTACAACGCCATGCCGGAAGAGGGCATCGACACGCTGATCGCCTTCATGGCGGACTTCGCCAAGCGCAACGGCTGAAAGGTGCAACGCAGAGGCGCAGGGACACCAAGGGCGTGAAGATCACGTCCTGCGTGTACTCTGCGTCCCTGCGTGAAATGGTTTTTCTCTGAGAAGGGAGGAGGAATGTACAAGGTTCTGACGTTGAACAACATTTCCGTGGCCGGGTTGGAGCGCCTGGCGCGTGACAAGTACGAAGTGGCTTCCGAAATTCAGCATCCGGATGCCATCCTGGTACGTTCGTTCAAGATGCATGACATGGAGATCCCTTCTTCGCTCAAGGCAGTGGGCCGCGCCGGTGCCGGGGTGAATAACATCCCGGTGGACAAGATGAGCGCGCACGGCATCCCGGTGTTCAACGCGCCGGGGGCAAACGCCAATGCTGTCAAGGAACTGGTGATCGCCGGCATGTTGCTGGCCTGTCGCAACATCTGTCAGGCCTGGGATTTCGCCCGCAACCTGCAGGGCGAGGATGCGGCCATCGACAAACAGACCGAGGACGGCAAGAAAAACTTCGCAGGTTTCGAATTGCCGGGCCGCACCCTGGGTGTGGTGGGGCTCGGCGCCATCGGCCGCGAAGTGGCCAACGCCGCGCTGGCGTTGGGCATGAAAGTCATCGGTTTCGATCCGGGCATCACGGTCGAAGGCGCGTGGCGTCTGTCGCACCAGGTGGAGAAGGCCGGTACCATCGACGAGATGCTTCCGCAGGTAGATTTCGTCACCTTCCATGTGCCGCTCATCGATGCCACACGGCACATGATCAATGCCGAGCGCCTCCAGCGCATGAAGAAATCAGCCGTCATCCTCAACTTCTCACGCAAGGGCATCGTGGACGACGAGGCCGTGGTCGCGGCCCTGGATGCGGGCAAACTGTATGGGTACGTCTGCGATTTCCCCACCAATCTGCTGAAGAACCATCCGCGCGTCATCACCCTGCCGCACTTGGGCGCCTCCACGGCTGAGGCGGAGGACAACTGCGCCATCATGGTGGCCGAGCAGGTCCGCGAATACCTGGAAAATGGCAATGTGTGCAACTCGGTGAACTTCCCCGAGGTGGTGATGGCACGCGCCGAAGGCACCTACCGGCTGACCGTGGTGAACGCCAACGTGCCCAACATGCTGGGCCAGATTTCGTCTGATCTGGCCAAGGCAGGTTTGAACATCGTGGACATGCTGAACAAGTCCAGGGGCAACCTGGCCTACACCGTGGTGGACGTGGACAAGGCCGTCCCCGAACAGGCCATCGCCGAGATCGCGGCGACGAAGGGCGTGCTGGCAGTGCGCGTACTCGACTGATACCGCCGCGGGTGATCCACGGCCCGCAAACCACCAACCAACCATCGCTGGGGGCAGCCCGACGGGCGCCCCCGGGCGCTTGTCCCGCGGCACGCAACCCCCGGCCCGGCGCCGCACGGGCCGGCTCCCGTAGCGGCCCCTTGCGAATATCCCACGACGCGCACACCACCAGCCCGTCACTGGCAGATCGGCCAGGGCCGGCGCATATGCCCTGCCCCTCCTGCGCCTAAACGATTAAGATCACCTGCTCAGACGCCTCCAACCTGACGGTTCCCAGATGAATGACAGACTCCAGGCCATCCGCGTGCGCATCGATGCACTGGACCGGCAAATCCAGGACCTCATCAACGAGCGTGCCCGCCTTGCCCAGGAGGTTGCCGAGGTCAAGCGCGCCGATGGCGGCGAGCCCGTTTTCTACCGGCCCGAGCGTGAGGCGCAGGTGCTCTCTGCGGTCATGGCCCGTAACCCGGGTCCACTCAGCAACGAGGAAATGGCGCGCCTTTTCCGTGAGATCATGTCGGCCTGCCTGGCCCTGGAACAGCCCATGCGCATCGCGTTCCTCGGCCCTGAAGGCACCTTCACCCAGGCGGCGGCCCTGAAGCACTTTGGTCATTCCGTGAAGACCATGCCGCTGGCGACCATCGATGAGGTGTTCCGGGAGGTCGAGGCGGGTGAGGCCGACTACGGTGTGGTGCCCGTGGAGAACTCCACCGAAGGCGTGGTGACCCACACACTGGATCGCATGATGAACTCACCACTCGCCATCAGCGGCGAGGTGGCCCTGCGTATTCACCAGCACCTCATGGGCAAGGTGGACAGCACCGCCGACATCCGGCGCATCTATTCCCATCGCCAGTCCCTCGCCCAGTGCCGCCGGTGGCTGGATACGCACCTGTCCGGTGTCGAGCGCGTGGACGTGGCAAGCAATGCCGAGGCCGCGCGCCTCGCCGCGGGTGAGACACATGCCGCCGCCATCGGCCCCGAGGCCGCCGCTGGTCTGTACGGTCTGACCCTGCTGGCGAGCAACATCGAGGACCAGCCCGACAACACCACGCGCTTTTTGGTGCTGGGCCGTGGCCGCGCTGCGCCCAGCGGCAACGACAAGACCTCGCTGCTGGTGGCCTCGCGCAACAAGCCCGGCATGCTTTTCAAGCTGCTGGAGCCGCTGGCACGTAACGGCGTATCCATGACGCGCATCGAATCGCGCCCTTCGCGCCAGGCCATGTGGGAGTACGTGTTCTTCGTGGACGTGGAAGGCCATGCCAAGGACCCGCAGGTAGCCGCGGCCCTGGAAGAACTGGAGCAGCACGCACTATTGTTCAAAGTCCTTGGTTCTTACCCCAAGGGTGTGCTGTAGCAGCGGGCAAAGCCCGCGACATGTGAAGGTTATCGCGGCCTGAGGCCGCTCCCATAGAAACGAAGACCGACCGATGAACCGTTTCCTCGAACTCGCCGCGCCCGGCGTGCGCGGCCTCAGGCCCTACCAGCCCGGCAAGCCCATCAATGAACTGGAGCGTGAACTGGGCATCCAGGACATCATCAAGCTGGCCTCCAACGAAAACCCGCTGGGCCCCAGCCCCAAGGCAATCGCCGCGGCGCAGCAGGCCCTCGCGGACTGTTGGCTCTATCCGGACGGCAACGGCTTTGCACTCAAGCAGGCGCTGTCGGAAAAGCTCGACGTGCCCATGGACAGCATCACGCTGGGCAACGGTTCCAGCGACATCCTCGATTTTGCCGTGCGGGCCTTCGTCACCCCGGCTGACGAGGTGATGTTTTCCGAGCATTCCTTCGCGGTCTATCCCATCCTCACCCAGGCGGCAGGCGCCAAGGCCACGGTGGTCCCGGCCAAGGACTGGGGTAATGACCTGGCGGCAATGAAGGCGCGCATCACCGACCACACGCGCCTGGTGTTCATCGCCAATCCCAACAACCCCACCGGCACCTGGCTGCCCGGTGAGGCGCTGGAGGCCTTCATCCGCGACCTGCCCCGGCGCACCTTAGCGCTGGTAGACGAGGCCTATTTCGAATACGCCAGCCATCCCGCCATGGGGGCGCAGGATTATCCCGACGCCCTGCGCTGGGTGCAGAAGTACCCCAATCTCGTCGTGGCCCGCACCTTCTCCAAGGCCTACGGCATTGCCGGCTTGCGGGTGGGGTACGGCGTGTCGCACCCAGACGTGGCCGACCTGATGAATCGGGTCCGTCCGCCGTTCAATGTGAACAATGCCGCCCTTGCTGCCGCCACCGCGGCCCTGGCCGATACTGATCACCTTGCCCGTACTCAGGAGACCAACACCGCGGGCATGCGCCAGTTGGAGGCGGGTTTCAAGGCCATGGGCCTCGGTTTCATCCCATCCGTGGGCAATTTCGTCTGCGTGGACGTAGGCCGTCCCGCGGCCCCGGTGTATGATGCGCTGCTTCGCGAGGGCGTCATCGTGCGCCCCGTGGCCAATTACGGCCTGCCCAATCACCTGCGGGTGACCGTGGGCCGGCCGGAGGAAAACGAGCGGTTTCTGGCAGCCTTGGAACGCGTCCTGGCGTAAGGTTGCGACGTCCGACGGGAAGACCCACCCGTAGGTCAGGTTGCGCGCAGCGCTACCTGGCAGGGTCGGAAGAGTGTCACGTAGCTTCGGACCTACGGGAACCGGCATAAAGAGATCTTCGGGCGGGGTACTGCCGCCCGCTTTCGTTTACTGACCGAAGAAGAGCCTGACCATGATCATCATCATGAACAACGACGTCACCGAGGAGCAGATCGCCCGGGTCGTCGACCGCCTGAAAGGCATGGGCGCGGGCGTCAACGTCTCGCGCGGCGTGGAACGCACCGTCATCGGTGCGCTGGGTGACGAATCCAAGATCGACAAGGAAGCGCTGCAGGCGCTGCCCGGCGTCGAGGAAGTCATCCGCGTGATGAAGCCGTACAAGATCGTGGCTCGCTCCTATCACAGCGCCGACACGGTCATCGATATCAAGGGCGTGAAGCTGGGCGGCAAGCAAATCCAGGTCATCGGCGGCCCGTGCTCGGTGGAAACCCAGGCCCAGATGGACGAGGCCGCGGCGGCGGTGGCTGCTGCCGGCTGCCGCCTCATGCGCGGCGGCGCCTTCAAGCCGCGCACCAGCCCGTACGCCTTCCAGGGCGCGGGCGTGGAAGGCCTGGACATGTTCCGCAAGGCCGCCGACAGCCACAACCTGCCCATCGTCACCGAACTCATGGATGTACGTCAGGTGGAGGCGTTTGCGGAATACGACGTCGACGTCATCCAGATCGGCACGCGCAACATGCAGAATTTCGACCTGTTGAAGGAAGTGGGTCGCATGCGCAAGCCGGTCATCCTCAAGCGCGGCATGTCGGCCACCATTTCCGAATGGCTCATGGCGGCCGAATACATCGCCGCCGGCGGCAATCACAACATCATCTTCTGCGAGCGTGGTATCCGCACCTTCGAGACCGCCTATCGCAACGTGCTGGACGTGACCGCCATCCCGGTGCTCAAGAAGGAAACCCACCTGCCGGTCATCGTCGACCCCAGCCATGCGGGCGGCAAGGCCTGGATGGTGCCGGCGCTGTCGCGCGCGGCCATCGCTGCCGGTGCCGACGGCCTGCTGGTGGAGGTACATCCACGCCCCTGCGAGGCGTGGTGCGACGCGGACCAGGCACTCAGCCCCGAAGAGCTGACAGAACTCGTGGGTTCGCTGCGCACTGTCGCCCAGGCCATCGGTCGCGATCTATAAGGCGTGCTGGGCCGGATCTGCATCATCGGTGTCGGCCTCATCGGTGGCTCGTGGGCGCGCGCCTTGAAGGCCGCGCATGCCTGTCGCGAAATCGTCGGCAGCGGCCGTAATGAGGCCCAACTGATCCGTGCGCGTGAACTGGGCGTCATTGACGGTTACTCCCTGGATCCGGCCGTGGCCGCGGAGGGTGCCGACGTGGTGGTGCTGGCGGTGCCGGTGGGCAGCACGGAATCGACCGTACGCCAACTCGCCCCGGCACTCACCGCCGACACCATTCTCACCGACGTGGGCAGTACCAAGGGCTCCGTGGTGCAGGCCGTGGAGCGTGCCCTCGGGAGGCGCCCGGCGGGTTTTGTCCCGGGTCATCCCATTGCAGGCACCGAGAAGAGCGGCGTCGAAGCCTCGTTTGCTGAGCTGTTCCGGCAGCGGCGCGTGATTCTGACGCCGCTTCCGGAGACGCAACCCGCTGCTACGGCCACCGTGCGTCGGCTCTGGGAATTGGCCGGTGCCGAGGTGGTGGAAATGGACGTACAGCACCACGATGAAGTGCTGGCGGCCACCAGCCATTTGCCGCACCTGTTGGCCTTTGCCTTGGTGGATACCCTGGCCCGCATGGAGGAGCACCGCGAAATCTTCCGGTTTGCCGCGGGCGGCTTTCGCGATTTCACACGCATCGCCTCCAGCGATCCGCAGATGTGGCACGACATCTGTCTGGCCAACCGCGACGCCTTGCTGGATGTGCTCGCCAATTACCAGGCCGACCTTGACCGCCTCGCGAACGCCGTGCGCGAGGGCAAAGGCGAGGTGTTGCTGGAGACCTTCCGCCGCGCCAAGGCCGCGCGCGATCGTTTTACGGAAAATGGCCGCTGAAGGCCGGCCCGTAGGTCACGTTGGCGCGCAGCGGCTACGTGACGGACGCCGCAGGAAGATGTCACGTAGCTGCGCAACGTGACCTGCAGGACTAAAAGAACTTGAATAACGAACCACAGCCATGACCGATTCGCTCACCTACATCGTCCAACCGGGCGGCAAGCTGAACGGCCGCATTCGTGTGCCAGGCGACAAGTCCATTTCCCACCGCTCCATCATGCTCGGCGCCATCGCCGAGGGTACGACGGAGATCACGGGCTTCCTGGAGGGTGAAGACAACCTGGCCACGCTGAATGCCTTCCGCGCCATGGGCGTTCAGATCGAAGGCCCGGCCGACGGCCGCGTGGTGGTACACGGTGTAGGTCTGCACGGCCTGCGCAAGCCCGAAAAGCCCCTCTACCTCGGCAATTCCGGCACCTCCATGCGCCTGCTCACGGGCCTGCTGTCTGGCCAGGCCTTCGACGTGGAGATGAGCGGCGACCCCTCACTTTCCAAGCGCCCCATGCGCCGCGTCACCGTGCCCCTGGCACAGATGGGTGCGCAAGTGGAAACCACCGACAACGGCACGCCCCCGCTCAAGGTGAAGGGGGGCTGCAAACTCAAGGGCATCGACTACACCATGCCCGTGGCCAGTGCCCAGGTAAAATCCTGCTTGCTGCTTGCCGGCCTGTATGCAGAAGGCCGTACCTGTGTCACCGAGCCCGCACCCACCCGCGATCACACCGAACGCATGCTCGCCGGCTTCGGCTATCCCGTGTACCGCAACGGCAGCACGGCATGCGTGGAGCCGGGCGGCACCCTGCGTGGCATGCCCATCGACGTACCGGCCGACATCTCCTCGGCTGCCTTCTTCATGGTGGGCGCCAGCATCGCACCGGGCTCGGATGTGGTACTCGAACACGTGGGCATCAATCCTACCCGCATCGGGGTCATCAACATCCTGCGGCTCATGGGTGCGGACATCACGCTGATGAACGAACGTGACGTGGGGGGCGAACCCGTGGCCGACATCCATGTGCGTGCGGCACGGCTGAAGGGCATCCGCATTCCCGAGGACCAGGTGCCGCTGGCCATCGATGAATTCCCGGCCATTTTCATCGCTGCGGCCTGCGCCGAAGGCGAGACTGTACTCACCGGTGCCGAGGAACTGCGCGTGAAGGAAAGCGATCGCATTCAGGTCATGGCCGACGGCCTCACCACCCTCGGCATCGCTGCCCAGAGCACGCCGGACGGCATCGTTATCCGTGGCGGCCAGCTCGGCAGCGGCGAGGTCCACAGCCAC
This sequence comes from Thiohalomonadaceae bacterium, assembly GCA_041677345.1. Classification (GTDB taxonomy): domain Bacteria; phylum Pseudomonadota; class Gammaproteobacteria; order Thiohalomonadales; family Thiohalomonadaceae; genus JALOAT01. The sequence continues at coordinate 3,208 of JBAYQE010000060.1, read as the reverse complement.
GATGACCACCGCATCGCCATGTCCTTCGCCATGGCTGGCCTGCGTGCATCCGGACCCATCACCATCCGTGATTGCGCCAACGTGAACACCTCGTTTCCCGGGTTCGCGAATCTGGTTGGGGCCGTGGGAATCCGATTGCAAACGGTATAGCGCCGGGTCCGATTGGCAATGAGCTGATGGCATGGGGCGCGCCCCCTGGATTCAAGGAGGAAAAACATGGCGGAAAGTGCGCGGGTTCCCGGCAGTGATGACATCAGCCTCTTCGAGATGTGGCGGATCATCCTGTGTTGGAAGTGGCTGGTCGTCACCACCTTCCTGCTGACACTCGGGGGGGCGGTGGCCTACCTGCTGGCCGCACAGCCGGTCTACGAATCTGAGGCCGCCCTTTACATCGGTCAGTCCGAGGAGGGGAGGCCGCTGGAAAACCCGGCCACGATGGTGAACCGGCTCCAACGCCATGCGGATGCCGCTACGCAGCATGTTGCCTTGAAGGCGTCGTCCGACCGGAAGGACGCACGCCTCGTCACGGTAAAGGTGCGCTCGAACACGCCCGATGATGCCTACGCCCTGGCTGTAAGGATCGTGAGCGAACTCCGGGAACAGCATGGCGCGAAGTATCAGGAACTCGTCGAGCGGCGCCACACCGCACAGGAGGCACTGAAGCGCCTGCTGGCGGAGGGGCAGTCGCAATTGGCCCGGGCGGAAGACACGAGCGTGTCGCCGGAAGCCCAGGTTGCGCTGCTCACGGCCAGGATGAACCTGACCAGCCACATGGCGGTGCTCCAGGACCGCGCCCTGACACTTGAGCAAGACAGCCTGGTGGCGGTGCAAACCGAAGTCCTGAAGGAACCGGCACTTCCCGCCAAGCCGGTGCGCCCCAAGGCCGGGATGATTCTGGTGCTCGCCGTCGCCTTGGGCATATTCCTGGGTGTCTTTGCAGCATTCACCGCGCAGTTCATGGCGACCATCCGGGGGCGCATCTGAAACGAACGAAGCAGGCCAGCGCGCATCCCTTGTATCAGCAGGATGCGAGGCCCGGGTTACAGGGACCGAACGGAGCGAGATCCGCAGCAAGCACATTTGCCCGCGCGGGCCAGAAGGGAATCCGGTCTGCGCCCATGCCACCGAAGGTTTCTGAAATGCACGACATCCCCGTGATCACTGTCGACGGCCCCAGCGGGGTTGGGAAAGGTACCATCAGCCAGTTGCTGGCGGACCGCCTGGGTTGGCACTTCCTGGACAGTGGTGCGCTCTACCGCCTGGTCGGTCTGGCCGCCCGGCGCCGTGGCCTGAACCTGGAGGAGCCCGATGCCGAGGCCTTGGGGGCGCTCGCCCGCGGCCTCCGTGCCGAGTTCCAGGTCCGTGCCGGTGCCACGCCGCTGATTTTCCTGGATGGTGAGGAAGTTACGGACGCCACCCGTACCGAGGAGGCGGGCGGCGATGCCTCCCGCGTGGCCGCTATACTCCAGGTACGGCAGGCCCTGCTCCAGCGCCAGCGTGATTACCGCCAGTCCCCCGGCCTGGTCGCGGATGGTCGCGACATGGGTACCACCGTCTTTCCAGCGGCCCCTGTGAAGGTCTTTCTCACTGCCAGCGCCGAGGCACGGGCGGAGAGGCGATATAAGCAGTTGAAGGAAAAGGGCTTGGATGTTAACGTAACGGCCCTTTTGAGCGAGATTGTCGCCCGCGACGAACGGGACAGGAGCCGCAGTGCTTCTCCCCTGCGTCCGGCGGACGATGCCCAGGTGATCGACACCTCGGATCTGACCATCCAGGAGGTGTTTGATCGCGTTATGGCATTGGTCCGAACACGCTTGCCCGGAAGTGTCTAAGTATTTTTGGAGCAGGCTTCCTGAGCCTGGCCAATAAAGGTGCCCGGCCTGTGCCGGGCGGGTGTCAACATCAGACCCGGATGAAGGGGTTCCGCCCCGACGTTCGGTTTTTACCTACTTGGTTACGCAGCGATGAGCGAAAGCTTTGCAGAACTTTTTGAACAGAGCCTGAATACCATTCAGATGCGCCCCGGCGCCATCGTCAAGGGTACCGTCCTCGAAGTCGGTCCCGAAGTGGTGGTGGTCAACGCAGGTCTGAAGTCCGAAGGCGTCATTCCCCTCGAGCAGTTCCGTAACGAAAACGGCGAGATCGAAGTCCAGGTGGGCGATGAGATCGACGTGGCGCTCGAGTCCCTTGAAGACGGCTTCGGCGCAACACGCTTGTCGCGCGAAAAGGCCAAGCGGGCAGAGGCCTGGACGCGTCTGGAACGCGCTCAGACCGCCAGCGAGACGGTCATCGGCCGTATCGTGGACAAGGTCAAGGGTGGCTTCACCGTCGACCTCAACAACATCCGCGCCTTCCTTCCCGGTTCCCTGGTGGATGTGCGCCCCGTGCGCGACCCGTCTTACCTGGAAGGCAAGGACCTCGAATTCAAGGTCATCAAGCTCGACCGCAAGCGCAACAACGTGGTGGTCTCCCGCCGTGCTGTCGTGGAGCAGGAGAGCAGCGGCGAGCGCGAAGCGCTGCTGGAAAACCTGCAGGAAGGCCAGCAGGTCAAGGGTATCGTCAAGAACCTCACCGACTACGGCGCCTTCGTGGACCTGGGCGGCATCGACGGTCTGCTGCACATCACCGACATGGCGTGGAAGCGCGTCAAGCACCCCTCCGAGGTGGTGAACGTCGGTGACGAAATCGATGTGAAGGTGCTCAAGTTCGACCGCGAGCGTCAGCGCGTGTCCCTCGGCCTCAAGCAGCTGGGCGAGGATCCATGGGAAGACATCACCCGCCGTTACCCGGTGGGCACCCGCCTGTTCGGCAAGGTCACCAACCTCACCGATTACGGCTGCTTCGTGGAAATCGAAGAAGGCGTCGAAGGCCTGGTGCACGTCTCCGAGATGGACTGGACCAACAAGAACATCCATCCGTCCAAGGTCGTGCAGATGGGCGACGAGGTGGAGGTCATGGTGCTCGACATCGATGCCGAGCGCCGTCGCATCTCCCTGGGTATCAAGCAGACCCAGTCCAACCCCTGGGAAGTGTTCGCCGCCACCCACAACAAGGGCGACAAGGTCTCCGGCAAGATCAAGTCCATCACTGACTTCGGCATCTTCATCGGTCTCGACGGCGGCATCGACGGTCTGGTGCACCTGTCCGACATCTCCTGGAACGAGACCGGCGAAGAAGCCGTGCACAAGTACAAGAAGGGCGACGAGCT
>JBAYQE010000059.1:0-15793 GCA_041677345.1 Thiohalomonadaceae bacterium | reverse complement strand
GGGGATTCGGCCGCCCCCTGGCCCATTTTTCAGCTCAAGGCTGGCGCTGGATGGCGCCGGCGAGGTGGCGCAGGCGGGTGACCGTACCGGAAACCGCTGCGCCGGCGCGGTCGCCCAGTACGGCACGGATATGCGCATCCGTGTCGTATTCCATGGCATCCAGCAGATTCTTCACCTGCAAACCGGTCGCTACGTCGCCCTTGAGCGCCAGGCGGCGATGGAAGAACAAGGTGTCCGGGTCCTCGCGACGGCTCGCCAGCAGCCAGAAATCGTGCAGATTGCCTTCGATGGTCACATCGGGATGGCCGCCGTTGGCGGCCCGTATCAACCGGGTGCCTGCCACTTCGAAGCGCAACTCGGTGCCGGTGTCACGGATATGGAGCGCGAAGCACTTGCCATGCAGTTCCGTCAGTTGTTCACGGATCCATTGGCCCTTGAGCAGGTGGTTCGTAATGTGCGCCACCACCGTACTGTGCACACTGTCGGGCACCAAACGCATGCCCTGCACGACAGCAGGCAGGAGTGTTGCAGAGACCTTCAACAGGGAAGTGGGAAATACCATGTCGTCACCTCATTGCCGATGCATACCGCGCATGCCGGTCATTGATACCCGCGCGGGCTTCACGTGCGCCACTCCATGCCGGCGCCGCCCAGCCAATAGCCGTTGCACGGGGCCCCGGCACCGAGTTGAACCGTCCGCGCCGCCGCCGCTTCAGGCGATTCGGAACCCGTGATGACGGCGTGGAATGCCGCGACAATCTCCGCCATGTGCTCGCTTTGCGGGGAGAGGCGTACTACATCCACGCCGGCCGCCTGCATGGCGGGCAGTTCTGCGATCAGGTTGGCGGTCTGCGCCGATTGGGTCTGGATGCCGTTGAACACCAGAAAGGGTTTGTCCTCCTGGGACTCCACCGCCATACCATCGGCGAAGTCACCACAGCGCCATTCGCAGTCATCCTTGGGGAGATTACAGGCGCGTGCAGTAAAGCAGCGCGCGGAAAACGCCAGCGGCAGACGCCCGAACGCGAAGACCTCGGTTTCCACCGCCGGGGGACGGTGTGCCTGGAAGTCGCGCAGCGTGTCCCGTGACAGTTCCACCGGCATGATCCAGCGGCGCGCCCCCAGCTCCGCCAGCCAGCCGAGGGTTGCGGCATTGTAGACGTTGATGTGTGGACCGGCCACGAACGGTCGCCCGGCACACTGGCGTACCGCCCCCATCTCATTGGCCTCCACCAGGTAGTCACCGTTTCCGGCGATGCGCCGTACGGTGAGCAGCTCGGATTCCGCCTCCACTAGTGCCAGCGTGGACAGCACCACTTCCTTGCCCGCCGTGCGAAGCTGTGCGGCGATCTCCAGCCAGTCTTCCAGGCGCAACGCGCGTCGCTTGGAGCAGACCGCTTCACCCAGATAGACGATGTCCACGTGCCAGTCCGCGACCTCGCGGTAGAAGGACATCACCCGTTCCCTGGGCCAGTAGTAAAGAAGAGGACCGAGTGAGATTTTCATGTCATTGTTCTCCGGTCGAGTGACCGTCCAAACCCCGCGATATTGCTGCATCGCGACGCGCCTTACCCCCGCGACCGCAGTTCGGGTGAGGCGATCCCCCGTTGGCGGTGCATGCTCCCGGATTCAGAACGGTTATCGACGCTTGTCGGGCTACTGCCACTTGCGATCCAGCGCTCCGAGGGTATGGGTCGCGCCTTCGGCGACCTTGTCCAGTTGCGCCGCCCACTCGCCGCGTACGCTGAAGTTCTCGGGATCGGCCTGGCACGCGTCAAGTGCGGTGCGCAGGACACGCGTCACCTGGGCCACGTACGCAGGGCTGCGCTGGCGACCTTCCACCTTGAGCGCCTTGACGCCCATGCGCACCAACTGCGGGAGCACGTCGAGCACGGACAGGCTGGTGGGTTCTTCGATGGCATAGTCGACGCGGCCCTGGACCCGGTAGCGCCCCTTGCAAACCACTGGGTAGCCCGCGTGTTCGCCCGCCCCATAGGAATCGATGAGCACGCCGTTCAGCCGCACGTTACGGGTGGCGCCCTGTTCCTCCCAGGCCACGGCGTGCGCGGGCGAGCACGCGCCGTAGGTATTGGGTGATTCTCCGGTGACGTAGGATGAAAGATAACAGCGCCCTTCCACCATCACGCACAGGCTGCCGAAGGCGAAGGTCTCGATTTCCAGAGCGGTGTTTTCGATTACGCGCTGCACCTGCGACAGCGACAACACACGCGGCAGCACGGCGCGCTGGACGCCAAACTGTTCACGGTAGAACTCCAGCGCTTCGTAGTTGGTGTTGGAGCCCTGCACCGACAGGTGCAGGCGCAGTTGCGGGTGGGTGCGCGAGGCGTAATGCATCAGGCCCGCATCGGCCAGGATCAAGGCATCGATGCCCAAGGCGGCGGCGCGGTCCACCGCGGAGGTCCACTCGTGCCAGCGGTCGGGTTGCGGAAAGGTATTGAGTGCAAGCAATACCTTGGCACCCTTACGGCGCGCATATTCGATACCTTGGCGGGCGTTGGCCTCGTCAAAGTTGAGCCCCGGGAAGTTGCGCGCATTGGTGGCGTCGCGAAACCCCATGTATACGGCGTCGGCGCCGTTGTCCACGGCTGCCTTGAGGGCAGGCAGGCTGCCGGCCGGGCAAACCAGTTCTACGCGGCCCATCGATTCTCCCCAAACACCATCTTGACCCAAACCAATGGCCAAGGGTCATTCCCCCAGCCGAAAGCGCATCATGCTAGCAGGGGATCGCCTGTCGTCCTTTGCGTTTGATCAATGCAAATGGTGATGGGAAGTGCCTCATGCCCACGTCCCGCCTCGCATCCACCACGTGCGGGGGAACCCTGGACCTGGTCTACCCATGTAGCCTCCCCGGGACCGGGCCTAGGACGGGCGCGAATCCGTCAAGCCGCACATCATGCGGAGCTCATCGTCCAGGTCCTCGCGCTGGCACACCGCCTCGCGGACCTCATCATCACCCTGCCTGTAGAGCCGGTGCAGAAGTTCGGCAGGCGCCGCCGGGTAGCGCGCAATCAGTTCCAGGGCCACGTTGGCAAAGTCGTCGGGTTCAAGCGCAATGGCCTGCGCGGCCAGTTGCGCCAGTTCGGCCTCTGAAAACGCACCTGCCAGCTCGACGCGCACGAACACCTCATTGTTCCAGGTGTCCGCCAGGCGAGCGAATCCATTGGCGCTGAGATTCGGCATGAGCACGATTTTCATGGGTTGTTCCCGAAGAACATGGATGTGCAGGGGAAAAGCCAGCGCTGCTGATGCCTCAACAGCTTAGAAGTCCCTGGCACGCTGTGCCAGCCCTGCCACCCATGTCGCTGTACCTGGGATGCAGAACGGAACATCGAGTGCCCCTTCGCCCCGGGCGAGATGCAGGGGAGCGGGTCGTGCAAGGAATAGGGGCAGGTGGCCAGGTCCGGTGTGCGGCAGGGATTGTTTCTGTCCCGGGGCCGTGGACAGGGCATGCTGGACCGAGACGGCCTGCACGGGCACGACCATGAACCAGCGCCGGCTGCGGACAGGGCCTCTGCCGTATTCCGACGCGGCCGTCGGTATGCCAGAGACACCCCAATGCGCCTTGCTTGCATGTCACGGCTTGCGGGTAGGAGCCGCGAGACCAAATGCGACGGGCCCTCGAAAGGGCCCGTCGTACTGCTTTGGTGACCGATTGCTGCTAGTCCTTTTCCACGCACGCCTCATAGACATCGAGGTTGGTGCTAAGCCCAAGCAACGCGGTGTTATCGATCCGGACCGCATCGAAGTCCCTGGTGGTCTGGAACACGACCAGGCGCTGCCCGCCGGTGTCGGCTCCGCCCACTGCCAGGCCGAGCAGGGAGGACTGAGTGGCAGTCTCCTGCGCCACGCCGTTCAGGTAAGTGGTGACCCTCAGTACCTGTCCCAGACCCACACTCAGAGATCCACCCGGTCTGGAGGCCACGAATCCGACCTTCTTGCCGGCAGGGTAGACCGTATCCCCGTTGACCACCGACAGCCACGTGCCAGCACCGAGCAGAGCCCCCGCCATGTTCATCCTTGCGGCATTTTCAGGATTGTCATCGATCACATGATAGGGCTGGCTGACGGAACACCCGGGACACAGCCCCGTGGTGCCCGATTCAACGACCGCCCCATCCGTTTGGCGGATGGGGCTGTAGGTGGCACTGGGCTGCATACCGCAGGTAACGGCGGGTGAGTCGTTCTCCGAATCACACACATCACCGATCCCGTCGCCGTCAATATCCGCCTGCTCGGCATTGGGGTCGAACGGGCAATTGTCCAGCCCGTTCAGCACGCCATCGCCGTCAATATCTTCGTCACAGACGTCGCCACGACCATCACCATCGATATCGGACTGGTCAGGATTAGATACGAACGGACAGTTGTCTATGCCGTTATCGATGCCATCCCCATCGGCGTCCTTGCCGGTGTCACACGCATCGCCGATGCCGTCGCCGTCACTGTCCAGTTGATCGTCATTGTGCGTGAGCGGGCAATTATCATCCGCATTGACAACGCCATCACCATCGATGTCGTCGTCACACGCGTCGCCCATGCCATCACCGTCCAGGTCTTCCTGAAGGTAGTTGGCATTCACCGGGCAGTTGTCAGTGTCGTTGTGCTCACCGTCGCCGTCCATGTCGTCATCACAGGCGTCACCCAGGCCGTCACCGTCCAGGTCTTCCTGGCCGGGGTTGGACACCAGCGGGCAGTTGTCGTCCGCATCGATGACGCCGTCGCCATCGGTATCGTCTTGAGGTCCCGGGACGTCCGGATCGTTGTCATCGGGATCACAGGCCGCACCAAACCCGTCGCCATCGGCATCCGTCTGGTCGGGATTGGGCACATCCGGGCAGTTGTCATCCTCATCGATGATGCCGTCACCATCGCTGTCGGGGACGGTGGGGTCATTGTCATCGGGATCACACGCCGCACCAAACCCGTCGTTATCGTCATCCGTCTGATCGGGGTTCGGGTGTAACGGACAGTTGTCCAAGTCATTGGTGACGTCGTCGCCATCCATGTCGTCATCACAGGCGTTACCCAAGCCGTCACCGTCCAGGTCTTCCTGGTCGGGGTTGGGCACCAGCGGGCAGTTGTCGTCCGCATCGATGACGCCGTCACCATCGCTGTCGGGGACGTTGGGGTCGTTGTCATCGGGATCGCACGCTGCACCAAACCCATCGTTATCGTTATCGATCTGATCGGGGTTTGGTTCTAACGGACAGTTGTCCAACTCATTGGTGATGTCGTCACCGTCGATATCGTTGTCGCAGACATCGCCGATGTCGTCACCATCCATGTCCTCCTGCCCGGGATTCGGCATCGACGGACAGTTGTCATCACCATTAGGGACACCATCGCCATCGATATCGGTATCGCAGGCATCGCCAATACCGTCACCGTCGCTATCTTTCTGGTCGGGATTGAAGGCATCCGGGCAGTTGTCCGCCGCATCGCCGATGCCGTCGCCGTCGCGATCGAGAACAGGCACTGGAGGATCATCGTCGCCACCGCCGCCGGCATTGCAGCCGGCCAACCCCATGCCGGAGACAAGCGCTACCAGCATGAGCAATCTTGTGAGTCTCATATTCTCTTCCTCTCTGCTAGTACTCAGTGACTCAGAATGCGGAACTCGATACGACGGTTGAGGTCACGCCCCTGATCCGTGGAATTGTCCGCGATGGGCTCCACCTCACCATAACCAACCGCGGTGAAACGACTCTCATCGATGCCGCGGAACACGAGATAGTTGCGTACCGATTCCGCACGTGCCACTGACAATCTCATGTTGTATTCCTCGGTACCCACGCTATCGGTATGGCCGGCAATCTCGACTTGCATGCTGGGCTGTCCCCTCAGGGCCGAGGCAACCTGATCGAGGATGTAACGGGAGGATTCGGTCAGGCGGGCCGAATCGAACTCGAAGGTCACGCCATGCAGCTCCACGGTCTGTGCCTCTTCAGCGCAGCCGAAGCGATCCACCTTCACACCGGCCAGCGTGTCGGGACACTGATCCACGGCATCGGGCACGCCGTCGCCGTCCGCATCGGGGGGTGGTACGAGCCGTTCCACCACCTTTTCGAGCACGACCGGTTTTTCGAGCACGATCGGCTCCGGCTTCACCGGCTGCGGATGCCTGCCGAACGGGATTTCCACACCCAAATTGAAACGCCAGTCGTTGAGGCCATCCTTGAAATCGTCATAGACATAACGGGCCTCAGCCCGGAGTTTCATATCACTCTTACCAATCGACGAGCTCAGAAGGCCGACACCGAAGTTGCCGTAATAACCGACGTGATCATCCTCGGGGCCGCTGACGTCATTACGCATGACACCAACTCCGGCGAACACGAAGGGAGAAATGGCCTCGTCATCCAGATAGGCATAGGTGAGGTCCAGCCCGAGTCCCTGCTGATAAAAATCCGTGTCACCCGAGCCACCGGTCTCGAAAACCGAACCGAAGATGTGCCCTTCCAGGCCCCAGCCGGCTGCTGCACGCCAACCGTACAACGCATGGACTCCAAGCCCATCGTCGACGCCCCGGTCGTCATCGACACGCACATAGGATCCGAGAAATCCGATGTACTGGGTCCCCGTTTCCGCCTCCTGTGCGGCGCCTACGGCACACCCGGACATGGCGAGGATGCCGATGATCGATTTCAGTGGTTTTCGCATTCCTGTCTCCTTCGTCGCTTTCTCCGTGTCACCGGGAAAAGGTCTAATATTTGTTTTGGGGGTGTTTCTTGCAGGGGTGTCGTCGCCGCTTCCCCCGACGTTCCGGGAGCCGAGACGAGCAACAGGCGCCCTTCGCCTGCTCGATGCAGCCATAGACGACTGAACCGCTGTCGCGAAAGCCTGACGTTGCCCGCCGCCGGATCGGCGATCCAGATGCAATCTTTCCCGAGCCCTCGCAACACGACGAAGTGCCCCTGGCCCAGCCGACGCAAGTGCAGGACACACGGCTGCCGCAAGCGCTCCAGGGCCTCAAAATCGGCGGCATAGCCCTCGGCTTTGTAACCAAACACTGACGCCGCCCGGCGAAGATCATCCAGGCTGGTTTCACCGTCAGTGCCGAGGGCATCGATGACCGAGGCCTCATCCACGGCTTCGCCATGGACCTCGCGCAGCAGGGTAGCCAGCGCAGCGGCTCCACAGGACATGGGTTTACTTTGAGGAACCACCCGCACGAAATCACGATCCGGCGTGCGCGTCATTACCCACATCCAGAACCTCGCAAGCATGCTTTCCTCCTGGTGTCCGAAATGCGGCGGGGCGGCTGCCTGGCCCGTGGCAGAGCAAACACATGCACAGGAATCTGCTGTTATCGCGCGACGCATACCGCGTGGTAGCAACTGTCCCAGACGCGCAAAACGAAAAAACGGGGCCGGAAGGATCCATGCACTTCCCGGCGAAAGAGTGGGTACGGTTTTTTCATCCAAGCCGCGTTCCGATCGAGGCTGCTGCGGGGCAGCTCCGGGCGAGGGCCGCATAACCCTACGCACGTCCCCCGCATCCGCGGTTGCGTGCAATCCCTTCAGATACCGCCGGTTATCACCGTTCATCCCCAACAGGTTGAACTCCCGTGCCCAAGAGTGATCGATGGCCCCTGCGCTTCCCGAAGCGGGCAGGTGGTGATTCACCGCATGCAGCAGATCAAGGATTGCCCCTGCTGGAACGGTGATCACGGAACCTACCTCTCGGCCGCGGGATACGATCCGTCGCGGTCCACGATCGGCAAACAGACGTCCATCAATTGGTTGCACGCAAGACGCGAACTGGCGGCATTGAGCAGATTAAGGTCGTTCAGGTGCTGTGGTTTATCGGCCACACATGGCGGACAGTTGCCTGTCGTACCTTCGTTCACACTGGCCAATTGGAACAGGGAGGGAAACATTGAGCTGGAAGGGCCCTCGCCAGTTTCATTTCACCAGCAGGACAGAACGAGAATTGCCATGGCTAAGTATCCTTGCGTGCATACGAATACCCCTTTTCTTGCCGCTGCATCCTAACCAAAAACCTACTGGTTACACACTCACATCTGAGGCGCGCGTTCTCACCATTCCCGATAACCAATACGGATTCCCTCACGTACCGTTTTGGGGCCTTGCGAAACGCTCGGGAAAGACGCGAATGCGGGCAGTGGCTTGCAATTTGTCGGGGTATTGAAGGGCACAAACACTTGCTATTCCCAGTGTCCGGACACGCCAACCGCTTCGTTGGTTGGGCGGAAATGGTCGCGCCCGCAAGGACATAGCCCACGACGCGTATCAGAATTGCATTGTCGCAGTGCTCCGAATACCATCTACACCAGTTAGGGAAAATCGTGAATCGCTTTCGCCCCGCCCCGCAAAGTACACTCCGTCGCTGAGGTATTTTTTGGGATGACAAAGGACAGACCAGCCGAGCCGATGAATATCAAGGTGACTGAATCTCCTGACAAAAAGATCGAAGTCTGTTACGTCGAGGACGACCAGCAACTACGTGAGTACACGGTGCACGCCCTCGGAAGATACGGTTATGAGGCACGCGGGTTTCCCGGTTCACGGGAGTTCTATTACGGTCTGCTCCAGCGACCGTGCGACATCGCCATCCTGGATTCCGGTCTGCCCGGCGAAAACGGCTTCACCATCGCCGCCAATCTGCGTGCCAGCAGCGACATTGGCATCATCATCCTCACCACCGACGAACCGTACACCGGCATGCAGCGTCAGGCGGGAGCCAGCGGGGCCGATGCCTATCTGGCCAAGCCGGTGGAGATCCGGGACTTGGTAGCCGTGCTGCATAGCGTGGCGCGCCGCCTGCGGATTGGTCAGAGGGAATCACCGACGGGCAGTTGGTCCCTGACCCCCGACGGCTGGTTCCTGATCACGCCAAACAATGAGCGGATCTCCCTCACCCCGTCGGAACGCAGCCTGTTGCGCATCGTCATGCGGGAACTCGACCTCCCCATCTCGCGCGAGGCGCTGATCGAAGCGCTTGGCCACAGCACGGATTACTACTTGCCCCACCGGCTGGACATGCTCATCAGCCGACTGCGACGCAAGGTCCTCAACGTGGCGGAACAACCGCTACCGCTCAAGGCGGTGCGTGGGATCGGCTTCGCCTTCTCACCCGAAGTCTGACGCTCATCGGCCAGGGTCCGGCCTCCGCTGCCTGGACAGCCACACGACCTGGGCCGGCCCACACCGCCTGATCGCCGCGTTCACCATGTTCCGGCGCCGGAATCGCGCGCGGCCTGAGGTGTCGGGCAAGCTTCAGGCCGAACAAACGTCAGTGACACAAGGCCTTCGGGAAGCCCAAACAAAAACGGGGCCCGAAGGCCCCGTTCTTACGCATCTGCACGTACCGCTTAGAGCAGCGAGCCCAGCAGACCAGCCACGCTGGTCAGCAGCGAGGCTACAGTGCTGGCGATGGCGCCAAGCCAAGGCATGGCAGCGTCGATGGTCAGGGTGCCGAGCGCACCGAGAGCCAGCGTTCCGGTCGCGCCACCGGTAACGTCGCGCAGTTCACGGCTGTCGAGTGAACGAAATACCATAACGAAATCCTCTTGGGCTGAGTATGTTCTTGTCTTGGTTACGCCTCGAACTAACGAGGCGCGGCGACACGATAACAACGCATTTTCGCTGATGTCAACGATTACCTCACAATTCGAATGGTGAGTATTTTATCAAACAATGTGAGCAATTAGTGGTTCCTTATTTTGTTTCATTTAGGTAAACCAATGGTGAGTATTTGTTTTGGTGTTGTGAGTGATGAATACGTGCCGTTTCCGTGTTGCGAGTTGGTGTTGCGCGCTGGTGAGTGTTGTTGAATTTTATGTGAGGAACCGGCCTGCGCTTGGGTCTCACAGCAGGGCCATTGGCTCGCTTGCATGGCACGGCCGATTTACGTATTCTCGCTTGCCATCCCGATCTTGCTATTGAAGACAAAGTGGGCGCTGTCAGGGGACGGTAACCATTGATGGTTTGCCGAAGGAATCTCCTCGTGTTGCGGCCTATCGGTCAATCGGCTGGGAGCCGATGATCGATTACTACTAAAATGATACGGTCTGCTGATGAATGACTCGATGGCGCCGGATACGCATCGGCGCAAGAAGTTGACTAATTTGCTTCGGCCCCGACGTTCACGTGTGTTTTCAATGGCTTTGGGTGTGGTACTGGTCTCCGTTCCCCTTCTGGGAGCTGCACAGGAGACGCCTCTCACACTCGAACACCTGATCCAGCGTGCACTTGAGGAAAATCCGCAGCTGGGGGTGGCACGGGCCACCTCGGACGCCGCAGGTTTCCGGTTGGAGCAGAGTCGCGCCAGTTACTATCCGCGTCTGTCTCTCGACACCCGACTCGAGCAGGCCACGCTCAATGCCAACTCTCCCAGGGAAACCCTGCCCTTTCTGGACTTTGGCGGCACGCAAGTGCCGGTGGTCAATCCCGAAGAGGATATGTCCGGGTTTCGCCGCACCTTCGTCTCACTCAGTGCGGAATACCTCCTCTACGACTTTGGAAGGCGTGCCAGCACCGTCAAGATTGGCGAGGAGAACCTCGGTTCGGCCCAGGCCTCTCTCGCCAAGAGCATCAACGAGACGATCCTGGCCGTGTCGGCGGCCTATTTCGGCGCACTGCGCGCCCAGGAACTGGCAGAGGTCGAACGACAGAGTCTGAAACGGCAGCAGGAAGCGCTCCGCATTTCCAAGACCTTGCACGCTGCCGGGCGCGGAACGGCCAGCGACATCGCCCGCGCCGAGGCCGACCTCGCTCGCGCCGAGCTCTCCTTGGTCCAGGCCAAGAACGAAGTCGGCCTGTCACAGCTCGCCCTGCGCCGTGCCGTCGGACTGTCACCCGATGGTGAGCCGTTGCGATTGGCCAAGACGAGCCGGCTGAAGGAGCCGTCGGGGCTGGACAAAGGGGTTCAGGAACTGATTGAACATGCCCTCGAACTGCGTCCGGAACTCGCTGCCCAGCAGCGGATAATTGCAGTGAGTTCTGCCACCGTGGCCAAAGAACGAGCGGAGTACTTCCCGGTGCTGAACCTGTTCGGGAATTACAACGTGCAGCAGTATGAAGATGTCGACAGTTCCCCCAACTACACCGTCGGCGTGCAAATGTCCTGGCAAATCTACGATGGCGCCCTGCGACGTAACCGCGTCGGTGAAGCGAAAGCCCGGCTTGTTCAAGAGCAGGATCGGCTTCGCGATGCGACATTGGGCGTGGCAACCGACGTCCGGGACGCCTATCAACGTTTTCTGGAGGCCAAGGAACAGTTGCAGGTTACCGCGAAGGTCATCAAAGCCAGCGAACTGGACCTCAAGCTCGCCCGCAAAGGTTACAAGGAGGGTATCCGCATGATCTACGACCTTTCCACGGCAGATACCAACTACCGCAATGCGAAAGCTCAAGGTGTAATGGCCGAATACAACCTGCAGAATGCGATAGCCAAGCTGTACTGGGCCCTGGGTTCCATAGCAAACGTCGTGCATAAGTGATCCATGGGGACGGCTAATCGCATGCACACGTCGCTGGAAAGGGCTGCTTCAATCGTCGCCCGCGTGGTTCAACAATCGTATGATCTGTCGTTCCGCGCCAGGGCCACAGTGACATTCTCGGTGTTGCTGGTGTCATTGGTCTTGCTTGGTGGAACCGGTGGGGGACGGCTCGACGGTTACAAGGTGGCCTTGCCCGAGTCCGGGATGATCAAACAGGTCGTTCGCTCGACCGGTCACGTGAAGGCCAAGGGTCAGCTACCCGTGTTCTCCCAGGTCAACGGGCTGGTCAAGTCAGTCGAAGCCGATTATGAAGTGCCGGTCAAGGAAGGCGACGTGCTGGCAATCATCGATGACCAGGACTATCGGATTGCAGCCCAGGAAGCCGAACTGCAGTTGAATGCGATACGTTCCGAGCTGGCAGGTTTGCACGCGCGCGTGGCCAATGCGAAGCAGGAGCAGGCACGGGCCCAGCGGCTGTACAAGGCGGATCTCATCCCGCGCCAGGAGCTCGAACACGCCGACACCGCCATGCAGGAGCTGGAGGCGCAGTTGGAGAGCATGACGGCCCGGGTGCAGCAGGCGGAGGCCCGGTTCCAACAGGCACAGCAGGACGTCGAGCGCTGCGTGATACGCAGCCCCATCGACGGCCTGGTGCTGGCGAGCAACATCGATCCTGGCGTCCTGGTTTCGCGTGGCTCGGCCAAACCAATTTTCGAGTTGGCCCCCAGCCTCGATGACCTCGAACTGCACGTGGCAGTGACCGAATCGGATATCGGCAAGGTGCGGGTTGGGCAGCGGGCGACCTTCACCACCGAGGCCTTTCCGGGTGAAGAATTCCAGGGCAGTGTGACCGCGGTCCGCCCGGGTGGCGAAGACCTCGGCGGGGTCACCTACTACAACGTGGTGGTGCATGCGGAGAATCCGGGGCACAAGCTTCTGCCGCGGATGACGACGCAGGTGCACACCTACGCCGAACAGCAGCATGTCGACCGAATGATCCCGATCAGGGCCCTCCTGTTCAATCCCGATGACGAGCTCATGGAGACCTGGAAGAACGAGATCGACGAAATTCGCCAGCGCGGCGACACGCTCGTCTGGACCACGGATGGGCGGCGCGGCATGCGACCGATGGGCATCAAGTTGGGGATCCAGGACGCGGAACACGTGCAGGTGCTGAGTGAATGGGCGGTGGCCAAAGCCAAGGTCATCCTCGGACGATGAGCCGCCACACCGATATCAGCCCGCTTCTGCAGTTGCGGCAGGTCGCCAAGCGCTATCAGGTCGGCGGCCAGGAGATAGAGCCGCTGAAACATGCAGACTTCGCCATCATCCCGGGTGACTACGTCTCCATCATCGGGCCTTCCGGTTCGGGCAAGTCCACCATGCTGCATATCCTTGGCTGCCTGGAGCGCCCCAGTTCGGGGCAGGTCTTCATCGACGGGGAAGACGTCAGCGCACTCCCCGACGCAGCGCTCTCGGGTTTCCGCAGCCGCACACTCGGCTTCGTGTTTCAGAGGTGGTATTTGCTGGAACGAATGACGGCCGTACGCAATGTCGAACTGCCGCTCGACTACAGTCCCTCCCTGAGCCGCACCGAGAGGCGGGTGCGTGCCTTGGAATGCCTTCGGTTGGTCGGCCTGGACGATCGGGCCGAACACCGTCCCAGCCAACTCTCCGGCGGACAGCAACAACGCGTGGCCATTGCCCGGGCCCTGGTAAATCAGCCGAAGATCCTGCTGCTCGATGAACCAACCGGAAATCTCGACCCGGTAACGGGGGCCGAGATCATCGAACTGATCGACCACTTACGCAGAGAATCCAACGTCGCGGTGGTCCTGGTTACCCATGACATGCAGTTGGCGCAGCGGACCGACCGCTGTTTCCAACTGATAGATGGACGCCTGGAGCGCAAGGCCAAGGACACCTTCCCCCCAGCGACCACCGAACGTGCAGCCTCATTATGATTGCCCAGTCACAAAGGTTGTTACTAACGCTCCAGGACGTGGGCCTTCTGCTGCGCGAACACAAGCTTCGTTCAGCACTGACCATCCTGGGCATCAGCGTTGGCATATGGGCATTGGTTACCCTGCTGTCTGTCGGGCTCGGCGCACGGGTGTATGTGCAGGGCCAGGTGGGCCAACTGGGCAGTGACCTGCTGATCGTCACTCCGGGAAATGCTGCCGATACCAGTACGTTCTTCAACCGGGCGGTACAGGAAAGCCTCACGACCGCCGACGCGCAGGCCCTCCGGGATCAGGTGCCGGAGATCGCCCTGGTTGCGCCGGTGTATCAACAGCGGGGTGAAGTCAATTATCGCGACCAGCGCACTGCCCCGAACCTGGTCGGCGCCACGCCGGAATACTTCGCGATACGCGACGCCAAACCGGCCATTGGCCGTCTGCTGACGGCGGCAGACGAGCAGGCCCAGGGTAGCGTAGCCGTGCTCGGCGGAGAGATCGCGCGACACCTCTTTGGAAACCGCAACCCGTTGGGCGAAAGCATACGCTTCCGCAATACAACCTTGTATGTGGTTGGTGTCCTGCGCAGCAAGGGAGATGGCGGGCTCGGTCAGGGCCGGGACAGCGAGATCATTGTCCCGCTGTCTACCATGCAGCACCGCATCGCGGGTGCTCGTCACGTACAGATGATCTACCTCAAGCCCCGTTCGTCGGAGGACAAGGACCGCGTACGTAGCCAGACGGAACTGGTGCTGCTGTCCCTGCATACCGCCTTGTCGCGGAACGGCCTGCCGTACACGGTCATGGACCTCGGGCAACTGGTTGCCGTGGCCGACAACCTGGTCAACGGAATGACCGCTTTCCTGGTGAGTATTGCCGCCGTGTCCCTGGTGGTCGGCGGCATCGGCGTGATGAATGTGATGCTCGCGTCGGTCAGTGAACGGATCAGCGAAATCGGCATTCGCCGCGCGGTCGGGGCGACACAGCAGGACATCGAGACACAGTTTCTGATGGAGGCCGGCACATTGACGGTAATCGGTGGTGTCGTCGGCATCGTCCTGGCGGGGTTCAGCATCGTCATACTGAATGGGCTCCTGCCATGGCGTGCGGTGATCAATTTTGCGGCCGTCGCAGCCGTACTGGTTGCCTCGGGAGCGATCGGAGTGTTTTTCGGTTTTTATCCGGCGCGAAAAGCGGCACGGCTTACGCCCATGGAGGCATTGCGGTATGAGTAAGGTGCAGGTAATGAGCCAAACCCTGGCTCCGTACATCGATGTGGTGAAGGTGCTGTTCAGTGCACCGCGGACCCTTTTGCTCAGTATCGATGACGATCGTGCACAGTGGCGACTTTCGCTTCATCTCTTGGCGGCAGCCGTGGTGTGTAATGCAGTACTGGAGACCCTGATTCAACAGGACTTGGCCCTGGGAGCGCTGGCACTGATCCACCTGCCCTTGTTAGCGCTTTTCTACACGGCCGTGCTTCACCTGTTTGCTACTTGGCTGTTACAGACCCCGGTGCCATGGCTGCGCACCAATACCGCACTCAACTACGCGATGGTCACCGCCATCTTCGTTCCCATCCCCTACGTCTCAGTGGTTGCGATGGGTTACTTCTTTTTTCTGATTTTTCTCATCCTTCAGGACCTGTACGGCGCTGTCAGAAACCGCGCGTTGGTAAGCCTTTCCTTGTTTGTCATGGCAGCCCTGGTATTTGCCGCGGCCGCCGCACGGCTCGGTCTGGTGAATCCCTGAGCCGATTACTCTCTGCGCCACTGCGCGCAAAAAACCACACCCCGCCCAAAAAAAACCGCTGTGCCCCTTGAAGGGGCACAGCGGTTCAATGCACTACTTATGGAGCTGTTCGGCTAATTAGCCGAGCAGGCCACCGCCGAGCAGACCACCGAGCAGGGCGTTAAGGAGGTTGATGATCGGGTTCAGCAGAGCCGACAACAGATCGATGATCGTTTGCAGCAGGCCGCTAATTAAGTCCATCACGTTTGTGCTCCTCATTAAGATTGTTTAACAAAGTACTCTCTGTGCCTCGCCCAGCGTACTGAGTGAAACACGCGAACGAAACTAACTGAATCGTATAAGAGTGTCAATTGGACTATTCATCATTCCGCGAAGTGTGAGCAATAGTTACTTGATGGTGAGTGATACAGGTGAATACGCGCTCCAGAGCGCACATCCAGAATGTGAGAAAGCATGATCGCTATGTGAATGTCGTGCGCTCGCACTTGTGTGGTTTCTTGTTAAGTCGGAATGTGAGCATTTGTATACATCATGTGAGGATGCATGGTGGCTGAGAGGTTCACCTGGCGGAATGTTGAGCAGGTGAGGCGGCACTTTC
>JBAYQE010000058.1:0-16181 GCA_041677345.1 Thiohalomonadaceae bacterium | reverse complement strand
CGTCTTGCTATTCGCGGGTGGCATCTCGTTCATCGTCCTGCAGTCAGTTGGATTGCCTTTGGTCGCTTGACAATGGCCCGAATCGAGCGAGAGATGAAGCAAGATGGATTTTCGCGACCCTACTCTTGGGATGGACCGGGCGCATTGTGGTACGCATATGCTATCTCGCTTCCAATTGGGCGCTTCAATCGTGCTGATGACCCACTGATTGATGTACCACTTGTTAGGAAGTATGCAACAAGGATCGACGTGATCCTTGGGCGTACCTTGCTGATATTCGGTTATCTATTCGTGTTGTTTATGCTCGTGGCATGGCTCCTGTATGGCGATGAGATGAACGTGATTGATAAATAGCAAGGCAGTCTATGGTCGCTCTGGGCTACGAGAGTGGTGATCCCATTTGGTACCCGATACGAAGCGGAAATGAATACAGGGACGATTGGCGGATTAATGTTGTTTGTTACTGACGCCTCCCCACAAATTGCGACGGAAAGGCGCTGATTAAAAAGAATTTCGGGTAGACATGCATCGTGCGTCGTGATCTCCATGCGGTGCCTAGACACAGGAGAGAAACAGCGATGCATGCCTCGAACATGTGAAGATGTTGATAAGGCGATCGTCGAAGCAATTATCCCGGCCGAAGAGACTTCAGTGCGCTGCCCCAGGCGATGAGTTGATCGAGTACGGTACCCAGGGCTTCGGTGTGCTCGGGCTTGGGTTTGACGCTGCCGTCTTCGAAATCGGTGAACAGCGACAGCATCACCTGGGCGCGCACGTCGGCTATCTGCAGTTCGCCCATCGCGAGGCGTAGCGCTTCCACGGCACGCACACCGCCGGCGCTGCCGTAGCCTATGAACCCGGCAGCTTTGTTGTTCCATTCCGCGTAGAGGAAGTCGATGGCATTCTTCAGCGCCGCGGGGATGCCGTGGTTGTATTCGGCGGTGACGAACAGGAACGCATCGAAGCGTGCGATGGTGGCCGCCCAGCGCCGCGTGTGCTCCTTGGAATACTGGCCCATGGCGGGCGGCACCGGTTCGTCGAGCAGCGGCAGATCGAAATCCTTGATGTCGATGTATTCGAATTCCGCGTCGCTGCGCTGGCGCGCGGTTTCAAACGCCCACTTCGCCACCGATTCGCCCAGGCGCCCGGGCCGGGTGCTGCCAAGAATGACGGCGACCTTGATCATGTGCCTGCCTCCATGGAATGACCAAGCGCTCGATTCCTTAAGCATAGGACGTCTACGACCGGGAGCTCCGAGCAGGAGCGCCTCAGGCCGCGGCCCTGCCCGCTGCGTGGGTGGTCCTGCCCGCCGCAGGTGCGGGTGAGGGTGTGTGCGGGGTTTTACCGCGTGGCCGGTCCGCCCTTTTCCAGGCGGCGGGCGAAGACGCGCATTTCCTTGGCGGCCTGGATATCGCCACGGCCTTCTGCCACTTCGATGCCGCGCGTGTAGGCCGTCTTGGCGTCGTCGATGCGTCCGGCGTCCACGAGTGCCTTGCCCAGCAGTTTCCAGGCAGCGGAATAGTCCGCCTGCAATGCCACCGCGTGCTGCAGATGTTCGGCGGCACGCGCGGGGTCGCCTGCATCCAGCCAGGCCTTGCCGAGGCCGAAGCGCAGCATGGCCGAATCCGGACCTTTTTCGAGGAGTTTTTCCAGCTGTTCGGTGCGCCTGTCCATCAGGTTCTTTGGGCGACTAGCAGGGCCTCGCCACGCAGGCCGCGGTCCTTGTCGCCGAGGTCGTGCTCCTCACGGTAGACGACCGGGGTGAGGTCTGCAAACAGGCGCAGGATCTCGCCGCGGGCGAGTCGAAAGACGGGATTGGAGGGGCCCGGGCCGACGCCCGCGAAGGTTTGGTAGAACAGCAGTCCGCCCGGGCGCAGGGCGGCCATGAGGGCGGGTGCGAGACGGCGCTCGAGAAAATGTACCGCCACGATCACGTCGTAGCCGGCGGGCGGCGGCGGTACGGCCACCGCATCCCGCACCGCGGCACGCAGCGCCAGCCCGTGCGCCGCGGCATGGGCCTGGAGCCTGCCGATGGCCACCGGGGAGAGGTCCCAGGCATCCACCTGGAGCCCGGCGCGTGCCAGCACGCAGGCATGGGCGCCGAGGCCGCAGGCCAGGTCGAGGGCACGCCCGTGGGCCGGAAGCAGATGCAGGTTGTCCGTGAGCACGCGCGCGGCACGGGCCTCATCCACCGCCATGCCGCGGTAGCGTTCGTCCCATTTCTGCCGCAGGGTGTCCTTCTCGTTCACAGGAAGGTCACGCCCACCTGGAACACACGCTCCACCTCGGGGATGCGGCGCTTGTCCACCACGAACAGAATGACGTGGTCCCCGGCCTGGATGACCGTGTCGTGGTGGGCGATGATGACGTCGTTGCCGCGCACCACGGCGCCGATGGTGGTACCTGGAGGCAGGCGGATGTCCTCCACCGCGCGACCCACCACCTTGGACGAGCGCGGGTCGCCATGGGCCACGGCTTCGATGGCCTCCGCGGCGCCGCGACGCAGGGAATGCACCACCACCACGTCGCCGCGGCGTACGTGGGTGAGCAGGCTGCCGATGGTGGCCTGCTGGGGCGAAATGGCGATGTCGATTTCGCCGCTCTCCACTAGGTCCACGTAGGCGGCCCGGTTGATGAGTGCCATCACCTTGCGGGCCCCCAGGCGTTTGGCGAGCATGGCCGAGAGGATATTGGCCTCGTCGTCATTGGTGAGGGCGCAGAACACGTCGGTGTTCTCGATGTTTTCCTCGAGCAGCAGTTCCTCGTCGGCGGCATCACCCTGGAGCACGATGGCGTCGGCCAGTTCCTCCGAAATGGCCTGGGTTCGGCCCGGGTTGTGATCGATGAGTTTTACCTGATAGCTGCCTTCGAGGGCCCTGGCGAGGCGTTTGCCGATGTTGCCGCCACCGGCGATGATGATGCGTTTTACGGGCGAGTCCAGCCTGCGCAGTTCGCCCATGACGGCGCGTATGTCCTGTTTGGCTGCGATGAAAAACACCTCGTCGTCCGCTTCGATGACGGTGTGCCCGGCCGGGATGATGGCCGCACCACGGCGGAAGATGGCGGCTACCCGCGTCTGCAGCCCGGGCATGTGGTCGCGCAGGCGCCGCAGCTCCTGGCCCACCAGTGGCCCGCCGTAATAGGCCTTCACGGCCACCAACTGCACCTTGCCGGCGGCGAAATCGAGCACCTGCAGCGCCCCGGGGTGTTCGATGAGGCGATGGATGTAGTTGGTGACGAGCTGCTCGGGGCTGATGAGCACGTCCACAGGGATGGATTCCTGCGAGAACAACTGCGGGTATTCGAGATACTCCTGGGCACGCACACGAGCGATCTTGGTGGGCGTATGGAAGAGTGAGTACGCCACCTGACAGGCGACCATATTGGTCTCGTCGGAGTTTGTGACGGCGATGATCATGTCCGCATCATCCGCGCCGGCGTGCATCAACACCTCCGGATGCGAGGCCTGGCCCATCACGGTGCGCAGGTCGAAGCGATCCTGCAGCGCCTGGAGGCGCGACTTGTCAGTGTCTATCACGGTGATGTCGTTGGCCTCGCTCACCAGATTGGCCGCCAGCGAGGAACCCACCTGTCCGGCTCCCAGGATGATGATCTTCATGCAATGTCCTGTTGGTCAAAGTCGGCGAATGAACGCAAATGAATGCAAAATGCGAATGAAAGCCAAGGATAAAACATCGACGCTATTGGATTGCCGTCGGCATTTGTCACGTAGGCGCCGCATGCCCACGTGACCGGCGGTGACTTTATTTGCGTTAATTTGCGTTCATTCGCGGACTTCCTCTTACGTCACCGCTTGATGTCGCGCGGGTCCATGGCCAGGGAGCGCAGTTTGCGGTAGAGGTGGGTGCGCTCGATGCCGGCGTGCTGGGCCACACGCGCCACGTTGCCTTCCATCTGGATCAGCAGGTGTTCGAAATAGCGGCGTTCGAACAGGTCGCGCGCTTCGCGCAGCGGCAGGCGTACGGCGCGTGCGAGCACGTCGTCCTGGGGCACAGGCCCGGTCGGTGGCTCGGCAACTCCGATGGCGGCGTCCACCTCATCCACGTCGATTTCGTTGCCGGAGCCGACGATGAGCAGGCGCTGCACCAGATTCTGCAGCTCGCGCACGTTGCCCGGCCATGGGTAGTTGCGCAGCCGGTTCTGGGCCGCCACCGTGAAGGCGCGGAAGGGGAGCTGGTCGTTGCCCACGTAGTAATCCACGTAATAGCGCAACAACTCGGGGATGTCCTCGGGGTGCTCGCGCAGCGCGGGGATGTTCAGCGGCAGCACGTTGAGGTGGTAGTAGAGGTCGGTCCGGAACAGGCCCTCGCGTGCACGGGACTCCAGCGGATAGCGCGTGGCGGCGATGAAGCGCACGTTTACCTGCACCGGCTCGGTGCCGCCGGCGCGGTAGAAGGAGCCGGCTTCCATGACGCCCAGCAGACGCGCCTGCGTGGCCTCGTCCATATCGCCGATGTCGTCCAGGAACAGTGTGCCGCCATTGGCCCGTTCCACCAGACCGAAATGGACCTTGTCGTCTTCCTCGCTGCCGAACAGCTCCACGGCCGGACTTTCACCCAACAGCGCCGCGACACCCACTTGCACGAAAGGCCCTTCGCTGCGTGCGCTGTTGTGATGCAGGTAGCGCGCGAATACGCCTTTACCACTGCCGGGTTCACCATGGATCAGCACGGTCGCTTCGTGCTGGGCGATGCGGCGGACGCGCTCGCGCAGCTGGATCATGATGGGGCTGCGCCCCACCGGTTCGGTGACCGGCCGTACCTGCTTGAGCAGGCCCTGGTTCTCCTGGAACAGGTGGTACGACTCGAGTGCACGCTGTACCGTCACCAGCAGCTTGCCGAGCGACAGCGGCTTCTCGATGAAGTCCCAGGCGCCCAGGCGTGTGGCCTCGACCGCGGTCTCCACGGTGCCATGACCGGACATCATGATTACCGGCGGCGCGGGTGCCGCTTCTTCGCTCCATTCCTTGAGCAGGCTGATGCCGTCCACATCCGGCATCCAGATATCGAGCAGTACCAGGTCGGGCCGACGCAGGCGGCGCGCCTTGCGTGCCTCGGCACCGTTCTCGGCGACGCCCACCTCGTAACCCTCGTCTTCCAGGATCTCCTTGAGCAGGGTGCGGATGTCGGGCTCGTCGTCCACCACGAGGATGTAGGAATGGGTCATGGTTCAGGCCCGCTGTTCCGTTGGTTGCCGCATGCCCCGGGCGCCGTCCTGAGTGCCCATGGGCAGGCGCACGCTGATGGCAGCGCCGCCTTCCGGCCGGTTGTGGGCCGCCAGCATGCCGCCGTGTTCCTCGACGATCTTCTTGACGATGGCAAGGCCCAGCCCGGTACCTTTGGGCTTGCTGGTGACGTAAGGCTCGAACAGATGCCCGAGCATTTCCTCGGGGATGCCGGGACCATCGTCCTCCACCCGCAGTTCCACGTGCCGGCAGCCGGTGTCGCCGCATTTGGTGGTCACGCGTACCTGCACAGTTCCGTCCGGCGGTGCCACGTCCAGGGCATTCTTCAGGAGATTGTGCAGCAACTGGCGCATGCGCACGGCATCGGCCTCCACGTAATGCATGCGCGTCGCCAAGTCCAGGTTGAGTTGCATGCGCCTGTCGGCCCGGTAGAGCTCGGCCACCTCTTTTACCAGCATGTTGAGGTCCATGGGTGCAAGCCGTACCACGGGGGTGTGGGCGTATTCGGAAAAGGCCTTCACCATCTCCTTCATGGATTCCACCTGCTGCACGATGGTGTGGGTGGAGCGGTCGAGTACCTCGGCGTCCTCGGGGCTCATACGCTTGAGGTACTTGTGGCGCAGGCGTTCGGCAGAGAGCTGGATGGGGGTGAGAGGATTCTTGATCTCGTGTGCCAGACGCCGCGCCACCTCGCCCCAGGCAGCGTCGCGCTGGGCCTGGATGAGGGCGGTCACGTCGTCGAACACGATGACTTGGCCACCCTGCATCTCACCGATGTCCGGCAAGGAGGAGCCGCGGCAGATGAGGATCTGGCGGCCGCCCGGCCCGAACAGTGTCACCTCCACGTGCCACTCGCCCTCGTTCTCCGCCATGAAGTCCGCCACCTTGTCGGTGAGGGGCGTGAGCCCTGCGTGGCACGCGGCCAAGGTCTGCAGTGTGGCCCCCTCGAAGGCACTGGGCGCGAGGCCGAGGATCTGTGCGGCTGCGGTGTTGCTGGTACGGATGCTGCCGTCCGCGGCCACCGTGAGCACACCCGACGACAGGCGCGCCAGTACCGTTTCGAGGTACGCGCGCTGCGCCTCTACCTGGCGCTGGCTGCGACTGGCCTGGTCGCGCGACAGCGCGATCTTGCGTGTCATCTCGTTGAATGAGCGCACCAGGAAGCCAATCTCGTCGCGCCCGGGCAGCGGCAGGCGCATGTCATAGTCGCCGGCAGCCACCGCGCGCGTGCCCTCGGCCAGGTCACGGATGGGCTCCACCAGGCGCCGCGCCGAGAAGAACGCGGCCCAGACCGCCGTGAGCAGGCTCAGCAGCAGCACCAGTGACAGGGTGAGGGTGAAGCTGAACTTGAGCGGCTGGCGCAGATAAGCCAGCTCCTTGTACTGGGCAAAGGCGTCTTGCACGCTCTCGCCCAGGGTGCTCAGGCGCTCGTCGATGGGAAAGATCACCAGCAGCAGTTTGGGATCGCTCGTGACGCCCTCGCTCACCGGCACCACCACGCGCACCTGCAAGCCGTCGGCGACAGGCTCGATCGCTGCATAGTCCAGGCCCTGGCGCAGTTGCAGCAGCACGGAAAGGTTGGGTGTGCTGGGCACGATATCGGCGGGATCGGCGCTGCTCGAGGCGATGATGCGCCCGTGCGATGTGAGCAGGGTCATCTCCAGGGCCCGGCCGTGCTGGCGCAACTCGTTCAGTCTGATCGCCGCCAGGCTCTCGGGCACGCCGATGAGTTCGATGGCGAACTGGCGGGTCAGCTGCTTGCTCTCGCGCAGACGCGAATCCAGTGCGGTGCGGCCCAGTTCGAGCGCATCTTCGAGGGCACGCTCCACGCGTACGTCGAACCAGCTGTCGATGCCACGCTGCAGGAACTGTACCGAGAAGTAGTACACCACCGATACCGGCGCCACGGCCAGCACCACGAACATGATGACCAGGCGCATGGTGAGGCGCGAGCCCGGCATGCGCCGGCGATACTGGCCGAGCAGGCTCACCAGGTTGCGTATGATCAGCGTCACCAGCATCAAGAGGGCGGCGACGTTGATGGCGAGCAGCAGCGAGTAGACGCGGCTGAACTGGGCCGTGTTCTGGGTGGCCGCACTCATGAGATAGAGCGAGGCGAACAGCAGCAGCAGCACGATGGCCACCGGCCGCGGTCCTGCGGTGAGCCGCTTCAGGGTCGCAACGACCATGTGTACCAGTCGCTGGAGAGCCACCACGCCGGCGTGATGTAGGCGAACGGGCGCAGGGGTGAGGGGAGGGATTCGATGTCCAGTTGCACGCGGATAGAGATGATGTAGCGGGCATCCCCGTCGAGCAGTTTCTCGTCAATGACCGGCAGGTCCCGCACATCCCCCAGGGCGTAGAGCGCACCGCGCAGGGTGGGATACACCTCGCTGGCGCCGCTGTTGACGTTGCGTAAGACATGCAGCCCGGAGAGGGCGTGGTACTGGAGCTGGTAGCGCTGTTCGAGTTCTGCAACGGTGCTGTCAGGCCACCAATTGCGTTCGTGCTCGATGGTGATGTCCATGCGCAGGGTGAGGGGAACACCGTTGGCAAGGGCATTGAGGGCGCGCTCGCTGAACTCGTAGCTGATGCCCGCATTCAGGACGTACACCTGGTTCACCAGGCTGGTGGACGCGCTGTGCACCTCGAACCTGGCCGCGTGCGCAACCCCGCTGACCAGACCCAGCAGGGCGAACAGACAGAGTCCCCACACCCGCAACCGGGCGCGGCTAGACCTTGGCGATGCACGCGTAATAAAAGCCATCCATTTCGTCCTCGCCCGGGAGGACTTGCCGGCCGGGGCCGGACTCACGACCCCAGTGTGCTGCAATGGGTACCGGGCGGGCGTCCGACTGCGCCGCGATGAAGCGAGTGATCTGCCGGGCGTTTTCCTCGGGCAATACCGAGCACGTGGCGTACACAAGCATACCCCCGCGCTTGAGCAAGGGCCACACGGCAGTCAGCAGGCGTTGCTGTTCTGCGACGAGGGTCGGAATGTCTTCCGATCGCCGCAGCATTTTGATGTCGGGATGACGCCGGATCACGCCGGTGGCGGAGCAAGGCGCATCCAGCAGGATGCGATCGTACGGCCGACCGTCCCACCAGGCCTCGGGCGTGGCCGCGTCGGCGGCGAGCAGGCGTGCCTCCTGGTCGAGACGTGCCAGGGTGTCCTGTACGCGCGCAAGGCGTGCGGGATCCTTGTCGAGGGCGTCCACGGTGAGGCCCGGCGTCTCCAGCATGTGGCTGGTCTTGCCGCCCGGTGCTGCGCAGGCGTCGAGTACGTGCTGACCGTGTTCCAGTTGCAGCAGTCCGGCGGCCAGTTGTGCCGCGGCATCCTGCACCGAGACCTCACCCTCGGCGAAACCGGGCAGGCGTTCCACCGGCTGCGGTTGTGCGAGCGTCAATGCGCCCGGTGCATGGGGCGAAGGCTGCGCATCGAGCCCGGCAGACTTGAGCAGGTCGAGGTATTCCTCGCGACTGCGGCGCGCCAGATTCACGCGCAGCGTCATGGGCGGGCGCCGGTTGTTGGCCTCGGCGATGCGGCGCCAGTCTTCAGGCCAGGCGCGCTTGAGGTGATCGATCAGCCAGGCCGGGTGGGCGAGGGCCACGGCCTCGTCGCGATCGGCCTGCGCAAACAGTGCCGCCCCTTCCCGTTGGAACCGGCGCAGTACGCCGTTTACCAGACCCTTGGCCCAGGCCCTGTCGAGATCGACGGCGGCCTCCACCGTGCGCGACACCGCGAGATGGGCAGGCATGTCCAGGTAGGCGAGCTGATACAAACCGGCAATGAGCAGGCCGTGCAGCTCCCGATCGCGCGGCTTGAGGGGTTTGGTGATCAACTGTTCCAGCACCGCGGCGAGGCGCGGATACCAGCGCAGGGCGCCATAGCTGATCTCCTGCGCCAGGCCGCGTTCGGCCGGGAGGACGCGGGCGGTGTGTACGGGCAGGACGGCGGAGAGCGAACGGCCGCGGTCGAGCACGTCCATGAGGACACGCGCCGCAGCGGCCCGTCCGCCCAGTTCAGGCACCGAGGCGGGCTCCCGTCACCTTGCGGGCATTCACGAAATCGGCGGCTGACAGCGGCTTGCCGCCGGGGAGCTGCACCTGCAGCAGGCGCAACAAGCCCTCGCCGGTGGCCACGTCGATGCCTTCGCGGCCCGCCTGCACGACGCTGCCGGGCAGACCCTTGCCCGCGACGGGTACCGCACGCCAGATGCGCAGGGTCTCCTCGCCCAGGCGGGTCTGCGCCACCGGCCATGGGTTGAAGGCGCGCACCTGTCGGGCGATCTCCTCCGCGGGGCGGTTCCAGTCGATCTCGGCCTCGGCCTTCTCCAGCTTCTTCGCGTAGGTGGCGTGGGCCTCGTCCTGCTTCTCGCCCGCCAGGCCGTGCCCGAGCCGGGGCAGCGCCTCCAGCAGGGCGCGAGCACCCAGTTCGGCGAGGCGGTCGTGCAGGGTCTGGGCGTCATCGTCTGCGCCGATGGGGGTACGGACGACGTGCAGCATGTCGCCCGTGTCCAGGCCTACGTCCATCTGCATGATGGTGATGCCGGTTTCCGGATCACCCGCAAGGATGGCGCGCTGGATGGGGGCGGCACCGCGCCAGCGCGGCAGCAGGGAGGCATGGATGTTGATGCAGCCGAGACGCGGTGTGTCGAGCACGGCCTTGGGCAGCAGCAGGCCGTAGGCGGCCACGATCATCACGTCGGGTTTCAGTGCGGCAAGGCGCGCCTGCTCTTCCGGGTCTTTCAGCGATACCGGCTGCATCACCGGCAGCCCGTGTTCCAGGGCCACTTCCTTTACCGCGCTGGGGGTGAGCTTGCGGCCGCGGCCGGCGGGCCGGTCGGGCTGGGTGTAGACGGCGGACACGTGATAGCCGGCCGCAAGCAGTACGCGCAGCGCCACGGCCGCGAACTCCGGCGTGCCGGCAAAGACGACATTGAGGCCCTGGGGCATGGAAATCCCGACGTTTTCCTGAAAAGACGAAGCCGTGAAGCTTACCAGAAAAGCCATTAACCACGGGGGACACGGGGAGTCCTCGTGGTGGGCGGACATGTAGGTCACGTTGCGAAGCTACGTGACATGTTCGAGCCGCGTTCGTCACGTAGGCGCTGCGCGCCAACGTGACCTACTGGAACGTCATCCCCCCGTGTCCCCCGTGGTTCATTCTTTTTCTTACAGCGTCTCCCGCTCGCGTTTTTCGAGCTTCTTGCGGATGCGCTGGCGCTTCATCTGGGAGAGGTAATCCACGAACAGCTTGCCTTCGAGGTGATCGATCTCGTGCTGGATGCACACGGCCAGCAGGCCGTCGGTTTCCAGTTCGAAGGGGTTGCCGTCGCCGTCCAGGGCGCGCACCTTCACCCGCTCGGCGCGTTGCACCTTTTCGTAGATGCCCGGTACGGACAGACAGCCTTCCTCCATCTCTTCCACGCCCTCGCGCGACAGGATTTCCGGGTTGATGAACACGCGCGGCTCGTTCTTGTCTTCGGAGACGTCGATGACCACCACACGGCGGTGGACGTTCACCTGGGTGGCGGCGAGGCCGATACCCGGCGCCCCGTACATGGTCTCGAACATGTCCGCCACCAGGCGGCGGACCTCGTCGTCGACGCGCTCCACGGGCTGGGCGCGGGTGGCGAGGCGGGGGTCAGGAAAATGCAGGATCGATAGAATTGCCATGGTGCTGTTCCGGCTTGGGAGCGCAATCATAACCAATGTGAACCCACGCACCTATCGCCGGGTTCACGGTCACCGTCCGGGGGCGGTGCTCACGTCGCAGGAACTGTGACCACCACCCTTTGAGCCTAACAGGTTTGCCATTACACTCGCGCGAAGTTGCACAGGTAAGGGCTTGCCATGAAAGAAGGATTCCGTTCGGGTGCCTGGGTCGCCGCGCTCGTGTTCAGTATGGCCGGTTGCGCCACCGCGCCTACGGCCCAGGACACACCGCCGCCCACCCCGGCCCCCGTAGCGGAGCCCCAGCCCGTACCCGAGCCACCCGCCATCCGTGATGATGCCCCGGTTACCTATACGGTCAAGAAGGGCGACACCCTCTGGGACATCTCCAGCGCCTTCCTCACCAGCCCGTGGCGCTGGCCCGAGGTCTGGCACGTGAATCCGCAGGTACGCAATCCGCATCTCATCTACCCCGGGGACGTGCTGATCCTGAGTTATGTAGACGGCAAACCCCGTATCCGGGTTCAGGACGACCTACCGCCCACCACCCTGCCCACGGTCAAGCTGTCGCCCCGTGTGCGGGTGGAGCCGCTGGCGCGTGCCATCCCCACCATCCCATACGACACCATCAGCCAGTTCCTCGTTCGCCCGCGGGTGGTGACCCGCGAAGAACTGGAACGTGCGCCCTACGTGGTGTCGGCCCAGGCGGAGCACCTCATCGGCAGCCCCGGTTATCCCGTGTTCGTACGTGGTCTCGGTGAGACGGAGGTGAAGCTTTTCAACGTGGTACGTCTCGGCCAACCCTACGTGAATCCCGAGGATGAAGATGACATCCTGGGCTGGGAAGCCATCCGTGTCGCCGATGCCCGGATGCAGCGCTTGGGTGATCCGGCCACGGTCCTGTTGCAGAACGCCACGCGCGAGACTCTGGCGGGCGACCGATTGCTGCCTGCCACCGACGGCTTCGTGGAGCAGAACTATCTGCCCCATGCCCCTGAGCATGAGGTAGAGGGGCGCATCATCGGGGCCATGGATGCCGTGAACCAGATTGGCCAGTTCCAGGTGGTGGTGATCAGCAAGGGTGTCCGTGATGGCATGGAGCCCGGCCATGTGCTTGCGGTCTACCAGGCCGGTGGTATCGTGCGCGATACCATCGCCCGTGAGGATGTGAGGCTGCCCCGCGAGCATGCCGGTACCCTCATGGTGTTCCGGGTCTTCGACCGGGTGAGCTATGCCCTGGTCATGGACGCTACACGCGCCATCCACCTGCACGACGTGGTTACCAACCCCTGAGGCTGCTGCCCATGGATGGGCGCATGAATACCATCGACGATCTGAAACGCTGGCTCGCCCTGCTGCGCGCCCCGGGGCTGGGCCCCGTCGGTTGCCGTGAGTTGCTGGCCCATGCCGGCGGCATCGAACGGCTGTTCCTTGAGCCCCCGGCCGATCTGGCCCCGGAAATCAGCGCCTGGCTGCGCCGCCCCGACTGGGCTGCGGTGCAGGCGGACCTCACCTGGGCCGAGGGTGAACACCGCCACATCCTTACCCTCGCGGACCCGCGCTATCCCGCCTTGCTGGCCGCCATCCCGAGTGCCCCGCCCGTGCTCTACGTACTGGGTGACCCGGGCCTGCTTGCCTACCCCCAGCTTGCCGTGGTGGGCAGCCGCAACCCGACCCCCAGCGGGGCTGAAACGGCCTATGCCTTTGCGCGCCACCTCGCCGGTGCGGGGCTGGTGATCACCAGCGGCCTCGCGCTGGGCGTGGACGCCGCCAGTCACCAGGGTGCACTCGACGCACCGGGCCAGACCATCGCCGTGGCCGGTACCGGGCTTGACCGGGTGTATCCGGCGGGGCACAAGGCGCTGGCCCATGCCATCGCCGCCCAGGGCGCATTGGTAAGCGAGTTCCCGCCAGGCACGCAGCCGCTGCCGTCCCATTTTCCGCGCCGCAACCGTATCATCAGTGGCCTCAGTGCAGGCACCCTGGTGGTGGAGGCCGCTCTCGGCAGCGGTTCGCTGATCACTGCCCGGGCTGCGGTGGAGCAGGGCCGCGAGGTGTTTGCCATCCCCGGTTCCATTCACAACCCGCTGGCGCGCGGATGCCATCGCCTGATCCGAGACGGCGCCAAGCTGGTGGAGACCGCCGGTGACATCCTGGAAGAACTGGCGCCGCAGCTGCGTGCCGCCCTCGCCGAGGCCCAGGAGAAGGATTCAGACAGCGGGGTGGAACTCGAACCGGCGGCGCGCCGTCTACTGGAAAGCCTCGATCAGGCGCCTATCGCGGTGGATTTGCTGGTGGAACGTAGCGGATTGACGGCCGATACGGTTTCCTCCATGCTGTTGGTCCTGGAGTTGCAGGGGTATGTGGCCTCCGCGCCCGGTGGGCACTACATCCGCACCGGCAAGAGAGCGTGATGATGAAAGAAAGCGTTTTGGATGTCCTGATGTACCTCTTCGAGAATTACATGAGCGATGAGGCAGACGTCGGCCAGGACCGCGAGACGCTGAAGACGGAACTGGTGGGCGCGGGTTTCAATGACCGTGAAATCGGCAAGGCACTCGACTGGCTCGAGGGACTGGCCGACCTGCAGCACACGTCCGTCGACCTTCCCCTGAAACATTCGCACTCCATTCGTGTCTACTCCGACCGCGAGTGCGAGAAGCTGGACATTGACAGTCGGGGCTTCCTGCTATTTTTGGAGCAGATGGGCGTGCTCGACCACACCACGCGTGAAATGGTGATTGACCGCGTGATGGCGCTGGAGGGGACGGATATGGACCTTGACCAGCTGAAGTGGGTGATCCTGATGGTGCTGTTCAATCAGCCCGGTCAGGAAGCGGCGTTCGCCTGGATGGAAGATCTGGTGCTGGACGAGATGGAATCCACCCTGCACTGATCGCCACCCAAGGACCTGGACACCAATGCCCGCACTCCGCGGGCATTGCTTTTTTCGGACAGCATCATGAGCAAAAACCTCGTCATCGTCGAATCGCCGGCCAAGGCGAAGACTATCAAGAAGTACCTGGGCAAGGACTTCGAGGTCCTCGCGTCCTACGGCCACGTGCGTGACCTGCTGCCCAAGGAGGGTGCGGTCGACCCGGCGCACGACTTCGCCATGAAGTACCAGGTCATCGACAAGAACGAGAAGCACGTCGATGCCATCGCCAAGGCCATCAAGAAGGCCGACGGCCTCTATCTCGCGACCGACCCGGACCGCGAGGGTGAAGCCATTTCCTGGCATCTCTACGAAATCCTGCGCGAGCGCAACCTGCTCGACGGCAAGACCGTGGGGCGCGTGGTGTTCCATGAAATCACCAAACGCGCCATTCAGGAGGCCATTCAGCAACCGCGTGATCTGTCCTTTGATCTTGTGAACGCCCAGCAGGCGCGCCGCGCCCTCGACTACCTGGTCGGCTTCAATCTCTCGCCGCTGCTGTGGAAGAAGATCCGCCGCGGCCTGTCCGCCGGGCGCGTGCAGAGCCCCGCGCTGCGCATGATCGTGGAGCGCGAGGAGGAGATCGAACGCTTCGAGGCGCGCGAATACTGGAGCGTCGAAGCGGATTGTCTCGCCAAGAAGCAGCCCTTCACCGCCAAGCTGGTGCAGTTTGCCGGTGAGAAGCTGAACCAGTTTTCCATCGGCGAGGCAGGGCGCGCCAAGGAAGTGCACGCGGCGTTGGAAAAGGCGGCCGGCGGCAAGCTGCTGGTGTCGCGCATCGAACGCAAGCAGCGCAAGCGCAACCCGGCCGCACCGTTCACCACCTCCACCCTGCAGCAGGAGGCCTCGCGCAAGCTGGGCTTTTCCGCCCAGCGCACCATGCGCATCGCCCAGCAGCTGTATGAAGGTATCGACATCGGCGGCGAGACCGTCGGTCTCATCACCTACATGCGTACCGACTCGGTGAACCTGGCCCAGGAAGCGCTGGACGAGATCCGCGACTACATCGGCAAGACCTACGGCAAGGACAACGTGCCCAGTGAGGCGCGCGTCTACAAGACCAAGGCCAAGAACGCCCAGGAAGCGCACGAAGCCGTGCGCCCCACCTCGGTGCTGCGCACGCCCGACGCCATGACCGCGCATCTCTCGCGGGATCAGCAGAAGCTCTATGAACTGGTCTGGAAGCGCACCGTCGCCTGCCAGATGATCCCGGCCACCATCGCCACCGTGGCGGTGGACCTCACGGCCAGTAGTGAAAACGTCTTCCGTGCCACCGGCAGCACCATCATCGATCCGGGCTTCATCGCCGTGTACCAGGAAAGCGTCGACGAGGCCAAGGACGAGGAAAAGGAATCGGTGCTGCCGCCGCTGGAGGAGGGCGACACCGTGCAGCTTGCCGCCATTCGTCCCGAGCAGCACTTCACCGAACCGCCGCCGCGCTACAGCGAAGCGAGTCTGGTCAAGGCCCTGGAAGAGCACGGCATCGGCCGTCCTTCCACCTACGCCAGCATCATCGCCACCCTGCAGCAACGCGAATACGTGGAAATGGACAAACGCCGTTTCCGCCCCACGGACGTGGGCCGCGTGGTGAACAAGTTCCTCACCGAGCACTTCACCCAGTACGTGGACTACGACTTCACCGCGAAAATGGAGGACGAGCTCGACGCCGTCTCCCGCGGCGAAGAAGATTGGGTGCCCCTGATGCGACGTTTCTGGGACCCGTTCATCCACCTGGTGAACGACAAGGAAGAGTCGGTCTCGCGTAAGGACGTCACCCATGAGACCCTGGACGAGGCCTGCCCCAAGTGCGGCAAGCCGCTGTCCATCCGTCTCGGCCGGCGAGGGCGTTTCATCGGTTGCACCGGCTACCCGGATTGCGATTACACGCGCAACCTGAACGAGAGCAAGGAAGAGGCGCAGGCCGAACCGGAAGTGGTGGAAGGCCGCAGCTGCCCGCAGTGCGAATCACCGCTCATCATCCGCACCGGGCGCTACGGCAAGTTCATCGGCTGCAGCAACTATCCCAAGTGCAAGTACATCGAGCCTTTGGAAAAACCCGCTGACACGGGCGTACAGTGCCCTGAGTGCAAGAAGGGCACCTTACTGCAGCGCAAGTCGCGCTTCGGCAAGGTCTTCTATTCCTGCTCGACGTACCCCACCTGCAAGTACGCGGTGTGGAACCCGCCGCTGAACGAGCCCTGCCCCAAGTGCGGCTGGCCCATCCTGACTCTCAAGACCACCAAACGCCGCGGTACCGAAAAGGTCTGCCCGCAGAAGGAATGCGGCTACACCGAATTGGTCGAGGGCCCGGAGGCCAAGGAGCAGGTGGGTTAAGAAGAAGATCTAACCACGGGGGACACGGGG
>JBAYQE010000057.1:0-16660 GCA_041677345.1 Thiohalomonadaceae bacterium | reverse complement strand
GAGCTCCACGTTGAACTTCTGGCACAGGGCCGCGAGCGTGGCGATGGATTCGTCCCAGCGGTTCTGCGGCGCGTGGGGATAGATGGTGCCGGTGCCGAGCAGCTTGCCGGTGGCGTCCACCACCGCCACCTTCACGCCGGTGCGCAGCCCCGGGTCCAGGCCCATGGTGGCGCGCGCGCCGGCAGGCGCGGCGAGCAACAGGTCATGCAGGTTGCGGGCGAAGACCTTGATGGCCTCTTCCTCGGAGCCCTCGCGTAACTGCGCCTTCAGCTCCGTGTCCAGGTGACTGAGGACCTTCACACGCCAGGCCCAGCGCACGGTCTCCAGCAGCCATTTGTCGGCAGGCCGGCCCTCCGCGCGGATGCCCACGTGCTTGGCGATCATGCCCTCGCACACCGACGGGTCGGTGGGCTTGCGGCCCTCCACCTGGCCGCTCCCGGGCGCCCTGCCCTCGGCGGCATTCGTCCTTCCCTGGACATCATCTGCGGGGATCACCAGTTCCAGGTTGAGCACACCCTCCTTGCGGCCGCGGAACAGGGCCAGGGCACGGTGCGAGGGCACGCCCTTGAGCGGCTCGCTGTGCTCGAAGTAGTCGGAGAATTTGGCGCCCTCCTCCTGCTTGCCCGCCACCACCGTGGACTTGAGATGGGCGTTCTCCCACAGGTAGGTGCGCAGCAGGCCCACCAGCTCGGCATCCTCGGCGAAGCGCTCCATGAGGATCTGACGGGCACCGTCCAGGGCCGCGGCCACATCGGCCACACCCTTGTCCGCATCCACGTAGGCCGCGGCGACGGCCTCGGGGGTGAGCGTCGGATCGGCGAGCAAGGCGTCGGCCAGCGGCTCCAGCCCGGCCTCCTTGGCGATCTGCGCCTTGGTGCGACGCTTCTGCATGTAGGGGCGGTAGAGGTCTTCCAGGCGGACCTTGGTATCCGCGGCCAGGATGGCGGCCTTCAGTTCCGGGGTCAGCTTGCCCTGTTCCTCGATGCTCTTGAGCACCGTGGCGCGGCGCTCGTCCAGCTCGCGCAGATAGGTGAGTCGCTCCTCCAGGTTACGCAACTGGGTGTCATCCAGCCCGCCCGTGACCTCCTTGCGGTAGCGTGCGATGAAGGGCACGGTGGCACCTTCATCCAAGAGGCGCACGGCGGCCTCCACCTGGGCGACATGGACGGCGAGTTCTTGGGCAATGCGCTGGAAAATCGACATGGTGACTCGGGAACGATGAACGGAGGCGGCATTGTAGTGCCCGGGGCAGCGATGCAAAACCCGCAGACCACCGGTCAGGCCACATCACATTAGCGCATCAGAATTTTCTTATACCGCGATACAGAGGTTCGAATCCCCTCCTTCCGTCCTCTGGATATACTCGCCGTCCGCTGATTTCACGGAGCTTTTCAATGTCCATCTGGTCCGGCTGGCTGGCAGGCAGCGCCATCGGTGCGCTCATGGTCGCCCTCTACTGGGTCACCAATAAACAGCTCGGTATTTCCACTGCCTATGGCTACGCCTGCCAGGTACTGCCGGGCGCCGACCACTTCCGCCATCCCGAATTCCGCCGCACCAACCGCTGGCGCCTGTGGTTCGGGCTGGGTATTCCGCTGGGTGCGGTACTGGCCGGTGCCGGCGACGGCCTCACCGTCACCACGGGCATGGGCCCACTGTACGAACAGGCATTGCCGCAGGACCTGTACCTGCGCGGGCTCATGCTGCTGGCGGCCGGCACGCTCATGGGCCTGGGCGCACGCATGGCGGGCGGCTGCACCAGTGGCCATGTGATCTCCGGCGTGTCCCTGCTCAATCGCCCGAGTCTCCTGGCGGGCGCGCTCTTCTTCCTGGGCGGCCTGTTGGCCGTGCAGGTCCTGTTCCTGCAGACGGGAGCGTGAGCATGCCGGCCATCCACCTCGTGTTCGGCACCGGCTTCGGGTTTTTGCTCAGCCGCGCCGGCGCCACCGAATTCGATTTCTATGCACGCTTGTTCCTGTTTCAGGACTTGCAGCTGCTGTGGGTAATCAGCTCGGCAGTGGCCGTAGGTGTGGCCGGCATTCTGCTGCTCAAGCGCACCGGTGCACAAAGTGTGGTGGGTAGGCAGGCGCTCACCTTCGAGGGCCGCCCCTATCGCAGGGGGCTGGTGCTCGGCGCGCTGCTGTTCGGCGCCGGCTGGGGCCTGGCAGGCGCCTGCCCGGGTTCGGTGCTGGCCATGCTCGGCCAGGGCAAGCTGGCCGCCCTGCCTACCATGGTCGGGATCGTGCTTGGCACCTGGCTCTATGCCTTGCTGCCGACGCTGCGGCGGATCTGATACTCCAAGAGTCATGGGGCGCCGTTCTTTTATGGCTACACCCTTCCTCCACGCGTTCGAATGCCCGCCATTGGTGGGATGACATGGACGCCGCTTCCCGTCCTGTGCTACACAGTGACGGCGTCCATGCGGGATACTGGACGTACAAGAACCCTAACAAGCGTTATCGAGGAAGGAATCGTATGAAGAAGATCGCATTCTCCGCACTGGCTCTCGCGCTCTCCACTGGCACGGCCATGGCCCAGCAGAACAACGTGGGTTGCGGCCTGGGTTCCATGGTATTCGATGGCCAGCGTGGGGTCGCCCCGCAGGTATTGGCGGCCACCACCAACGCCACCTTCGGCAACCAGACCTTCGGCATCTCCTCGGGCACCCTGGGCTGCACGCAGGACGGTGTGGTGTCCTCCACCGCCAAGCTCTCCATGTTCACCGGTTCCAACATGGACAAGCTTGCCGCCGACATGTCCAAGGGACAGGGTGAAACCCTCGAGACCCTCGCCGACCTAATGGGCGTGGAAGCTGCCGACAAGGCCACCTTCTTCACCGCCACCCGTGACAACTTCGACAAGATCTTCTCCAGCAGCGACGTTACCGCGGAACAGGTTCTCGGCAACCTGAACGACGTCCTGGCCGCCGACGCGAAGCTGTCCCGCTACGCCGCCTGAGTGGGCGTCTGAAAGGCGACACCCGGAAACGGGTGTCGCCTTTGTCTTGCATGCGCACCCGCCTGTTCATCGCCTTCACACTCCTGTTGTGCGCCTTGCCCGCGTCCGCCGACTACCTCCATGAACTGCAGGCGGCCGCCCGCAAAGCCGGCCTCGCCCGTACCGGGGAATGGCTTGCACTCGGTCACTGGCGTCCCAACCTGCTGCGGGCGGGGCACACCAGCCTCGCCGACGCGCCGGCCTTCTTCAATGCACCGGGAGGAAAGACCGATCCCCAAGCGGAACTGGACGCCACACTCGCCGCGTTCTTCGTTCAGGGTGAAGAAACGCCCACATGGCAACACCCGCAATGCCGCTTCATCGCCCGTTACAGCTGGCTGAAAGAACGTCTGCATTTCGAGGCCACGCGCCTGCCCGAAAAGGCCTGCACGCGCTTCGAGAACTGGTACGCCGCCATCGCCCCGCGCCAGCTCACCCTGGTGTTTCCCGCCGCCTACATGAACAATCCCTCGTCCATGTTCGGCCACACCCTGTTGCGCGTGGATACCTCCGAACAGTCCGACGGCACGCGGCTGTTTTCCTATGCGCTCAATTACGCCGCGGAAACCAATGACACCAACGGCATGGTGTTCGCCGTGAAGGGGCTGCTCGGTGGCTACCCGGGTTACTTCACCATCACGCCCTATTACGCAAAGGTGAAGGAATACAACGACCTGGAGAACCGCGATCTCTGGGAATACGAACTGGCCTTCACACCCGCGGAAATCCGCCGCCTGCTGGAGCATGCCTGGGAACTGGGTCAGGTCAATTTCGATTACTTCTTCTTCGACGAAAACTGTTCCTACCAGCTGCTCGCTCTCCTGGACGTGGCGCGGCCCGGCCATCACCTTGCCGAGCGCTTTCCCGCATGGGCCATTCCCAGCGATACGGTGCGTGCGGTGCTGGAAGAGGAAGGTCTGCTCACGCGCGTGCAGTTCCGGCCCGCCCTGGCCACCCGCATCCGTCACCAGGTCACGGTGCTGGGTGATGAGCACGGGGCGCTGGCGCGTACCGTCGCCGAGACACCGGAACGGAGCGGGGAAATCCTGCAAGGCATGGCATCGGTACAGGCCGCTCAGGTGCTCGACCTCGCCTATGACTACCTGCAATACCGCGCCGCGGATGAAGATCTGCCGCGCGAATATGTGGCCCCGCGCGCCCTTGCCCTGCTGCGCGCCCGCAGCGCCTTGCCCACGGCGGCAGCCCCCGTGCCGCGCCCGCCGGCGGTGCGGCCGGACCAGGGTCACGGTACCGCGCGCGTGGTGCTCGGTACCGGCGCGCGTGACGGCATCGGCTTCACCGAACTGCGGTTGCGTCCGGCCTATCACGACCTGGTCGACCCCCAGTCAGGTTACAGCGAGGGTGCACAGATCAACTTCTTCGACATCGCCGCACGCTGGTACCCTGGTGAGAACGACCACGAGCTCCGCTGGTTCCGCTTCGTGGACATCGTCTCCCTGAGCCCGCGCGATGCGTTCTTTCAGCCGCTGTCGTGGCGTTTCACCGCCGCACTGGAGCGCCGTGCCATTGCCAGTGACGAGCTGCCATTCAGTATCAGTGCCGGCGTCGGCGGTGCCTGGCAACTGCGCCCGCGCCTGCTCGGCTTCGCGCTGGCGGAACTGGACATCCTGGCCGAGGACGACCTGCCCGACGGCTATGCGGTGGGTGCAGGCCCGTTGCTCGGGCTATACGCCACACCCACCGACAGGCTTACGCTGTTGGCCGGTGCCCGTGCGCGCCGCTACACGGGACTGTGGACCCACGAGGCCGAGGCCTTTCTGCAGGCCGGCTACGAACTCCGCAGGGACCTGGCGGCGCGCGTGGAACTCACCTCCACGCACCTGGAAGACGATCAGCTGTTCGAGGGCGGTGTGAGCCTGCACTGGTATTTCTGATGCGTGCATGCTTGATGTTCCTTGCCTGCACGCTGCTCAGCGGCTGCACGGGCCTGATCTTCCAGCCCATGCGCCAACACGTGCTCGTACCCGCCGAGGTGGGCGTCACCGCGCGCGACATCTGGTTCACTGCCGCGGACGGTACCCGCCTGCACGCCTGGTTCCTGCCGGCCAAGGACACGGCGCGGGCTACGGTGCTGTTCCTGCACGGCAATGCGGAAAACATCAGCACGCATCTGGCGAGCGTCTACTGGATGCCGGATTACGGCTACCAGGTACTGTTGTTCGATTATCGCGGCTACGGTAAATCCGGGGGCAAACCCTCGCTGCCCGGCGTGCACCAGGACTTCGCCGCCGCCCTCGAACACGTGCGTACCCTGCCCGGGGTGGACCCCACACGCATCGTGGTATTCGGCCAGAGCATGGGCGGCGCCACCGCCATCACCGGGCTCGCTCACTCGCCTTTGCGCACATCGGTGGCTGCCCTGGTGGTGGAGGGTGCGCCCACCAGTTATCGCAGCCTTGCGCGCGAGCTGCTTTCCAACTCATGGTTCACTTGGCCGTTCCAATGGCCGTTGTCGCTGACCATTTCCGACGACTACCGTCCCATCGAGGTGGTCGACGGCATCAGTCCTGTGCCGCTGCTGGTGGTGCACAGCCGCGATGATGAGGTCATTCCTTTCCACCACGGCATGGAATTGCATGCCGCTGCGCATGAACCGAAGGAATTGTGGTTGGTGGATGGCGCCCGTCACATTGCTGCCTTCACCACGCGCGGGCAACGTGAACGGCTCATCGCCTGGCTCGACAGGCGCTTGCCGCGTGATCCACAAGCGCGATAATGACACCATGCGCCACCTGATCACCGTGCTGCTCCTGCTGCTCCCGGCACTCGCCGCCGCGGTGGAATCCCATGCCGTCGTTTTCATGTACCACCGCTTCGGTGAGGAACGCTATCCGTCGACCAGCGTGCGCATCGACCAGTTCGAGGCCCATCTCGACTGGCTCGCGGGCCACGGCTATACGGTGTGGCCGCTGGAGCGCATCGTGCAGCACCTCGAGACCGGCGCACCCATGCCCGATCACACCATGGCCATCACCGTGGACGATGCCTATCGTTCCGTTTACCGGCACGCGTTTCCGCGCATGGTGGATCGGGGCTGGCCGTTCACCGTGTTCGTGAACACGGATTCCATAGACAGGCAACTGCCTGATTACATGACTTGGGAGCAGATGCGTGAGATGCAGGCCCATGGCGTGCGTTTCGCCAGCCATGGCCTGAAACACAATGCCCTGTGGCGCAGGCAGGCGGGGGAATCCGCAGCACGGTGGCGCGCCCGTGTGCGTGACGAACTGGCCACAGCCCAGGCACGCCTGCAGGCCGAACTGGGCCCGCAGACTGCCCATTCGCCGGCGCTGTTCGCCTATCCCTACGGCGAATACACCCTGGCCCTCGCCGCTCTCGTCAAGGAACTGGGTTATGTGGCCTTCGGCCAGCACTCGGGCGCCATCGGCACCACGTCCGACCCTCGCGCCCTGCCGCGTTACCCCATGGCGGAACGCTACGCCTCCGTCGAAGAGTTCGCCACCAAGGCCGCCTCACTGCCACTGCCCGTGGCTGCGCTCGAACCCGCCGAACCGCTGGTGCAGGAGAATCCACCCCGTCTGACCATCACCCTGGCGGAGCACGCACCCGCGCTGTCGACCGTGCGTTGCTACACAGGTGGCGACGCGCTGCGGGTAGTGCCGGTCGGAGAACGCCGCTTCCTCATCCAGGCCGAACGCCCGTTGCCGAAGGGGCGGAGCCGCTACAACTGTACCGCCCCGGACGCCAGCGGCAGGCGCTACCACTGGTTCAGCCAGCCCTGGATCATCCCCTGAAGGTACCCGTCTCAACGGGAAACGGCCGGCACCGAGGTGTGCACATCGAGTTCCCGCCAACGGCTCCGCGCGTGCCGGATCGTCCGCCGGATCCCTCGCCAAAGGGGCTTGCAACAGTGGCAGGCACTAAGGTGTGATGCCTGGAAGCTGAGCGAACACGGGCTGGCCAAGGTGGTCCAGGTGGTTGCTGCGGATCATGCCGCGGATCTCGGCGACGTAGGCCTCGCCGCGCTCCGAATACCGCTGCAGCATGCCTGCCAGACCGAGCCCGCCGGGCTCCTGGCCCTGGGCGCGTAACCGGGCCCGCAGGTGCCGCAGGTCCTGGTAGGCATGACCCACGTTGAGGTTGTGCATGTAAGCCCGCACGGACGCCTGCAGATTGGGGTAGGCACGCACGGAATGCCGCGCACCCGTGGCACGCTGCAGCGGTGTGATACCGGCATCGGCTACCCAGGTCCATTGACCGAACAGTGCGTTGCCCTGCACCGCGAAGCGCGACATGCCCCAGGCGCTTTCGTTGGCGGCTTGCGCAAGCGCCAAGCCGAGCGGAAGGGTATCCACGCGCCGCAGCAGGCGTGCGCGGAAATCCGGATCGTTCAGATCCCCCTGCAGACCGAAGCTGGATGCCAGGCGCTGCACGAAACGCCAGGCATGGGTGCCATGCCACAGGACGCCGCGGGCGAACGCCTGTTCCAGCCGTGCACGCTGACGTGCGAGGCGCTCGTTCTCCGCCATGACGAGCGGCAGCACGATGCGGAAGAACAGCGCCTTGCGTTGCGCGATGCCCAGCGCGGCCATGTCCCCGGGCATGGCTTTCACAGCAAGCCGAGGCACGGGCGCCTCGGGTGGCCATGCATAACCGCGTGCCTCCAGTTCGGCGGCAAGTCGCGCGGCGGCGGTCGCTTGCGGGGTGTGCAGAATCACATTGCAGCTGTGCGCATCGCGCAGCGGTTCGGCCACGTAGGTATCCAACCACCAGGCGAGCAGGAGCGGCACAGAGAACGTCAACGCAAGCAGAAAACGGGAAAGCAGTGGTCGAAACATGGCGTGCATTATGCCACTGACGGCCACGCGGACCTACGCCGAAAGTCGTGCTCGCAACGCGCGGAGACTACAGGCGTTCAGAACCGCGCAAGATAGGCCTCCAGGGCATCGGCGCCGCCGATACGCTCGCCGCCGATGAATACCTGAGGTGTGAGGTCGGTACCGGCGAGGGCACGCAGACTGCGCTCACTGATGCCTTCACCCAGCACCAGTTCCTCCCAGCCATAACCCCTTTCCTCCAGCATGCGGCGCGCTCGCGCGCAGTAAGGACAGCCGTC
Organism: Thiohalomonadaceae bacterium; assembly: GCA_041677345.1. Classification (GTDB taxonomy): domain Bacteria; phylum Pseudomonadota; class Gammaproteobacteria; order Thiohalomonadales; family Thiohalomonadaceae; genus JALOAT01. The sequence continues at coordinate 8,565 of JBAYQE010000057.1, read as the reverse complement.
ACGCGTGATCATGGTCACGGGCGGCATCTCACGCGCATTGGGGTTGAGGTGGCGCAGCAGCGTATCGGCGTCGGAGACTTCGTAGGGATCACCCTCCTGCTCCGGTTCGATGAACATCTTCTCGATGACGCCATCGCGCACCAGCATGGAATAGCGCCAGGAGCGCCAGCCGTAGCCCAGGTGACGCATGTCCACCAGCATGCCCATGCCCGCCGCGAACTCGCCGTTGCCGTCGGGCAGCATGCGCACCTGGTCGGCCTTCTGCTGCCGCTGCCAGGCATTCATCACATGGGCATCGTTGACCGACAGGCACACGATCTCGTCCACGCCATTGGCGCGCAGCAGCGGTGCCAATTCATTGAAGCGCGGCAGGTGTGCCGCCGAACACGTGGGCGTGAAGGCACCGGGCAAGGCGAACGCGGCGATGGTCTTGCCACCGAACACCTGGTCGGTGGTCACATCGACCCAGCGATCGTCCTGGCGTGTCTTGAAGACGACTTCCGGTACACGCTGGCCTTCGCGATTCTCCGGCATCGGTCCCTCCAGTTCCTGCCTCAAGTCTAGATGTGTGTCTCCGCTTTGGAGCAAGCCCCCCTCCCGACGCATGAGGCACGGCAGCCGATGAAACATTCCTTCTGTCCCGGAGAACGACAGGACGCGCAGGTTTGGCCCGGCGCACTCCCCAGCGGCTAGAGTTGGGACAGGACGTGCCTGCCAGAGGGATCTGGCCCCTTGGAGCCGATCCCATGGCACGAATTCGTGATTCCATCGAAATCCCCGCCACTGCGGAAACCGTTTACGCCTACTGGATGCACTTCGAGATCTATCCCGAATTCCTCTCGGGTATAGAGGAAGTGCGCGAATTGGGCGCGGGCCGGCTGCATTGGCGCGGCCGCATCAACGGGCAGATGCGTGAGTGGGATGCAGAGGTGGTGGAAACCGTGGCCGACACCCGCCTCGTGTGGAGCGGCCCCGAGCATGTGAACGATACCATCGTGGAGGTGCGCCCTACGGAATTCGGCACCACGCGGCTCACCATCGAGGCGGAGATCGAACCCTCGGAACACACCGACGACGCCGTGGGTTACCTGGAAGAGGCCTCACGCCGTCTCCACCTGGACCTGGAACGCTTCCGGGAACGGTTGCTGTACGACCTGCCTGCGCCACACAAGCCACCGTCACTGCCCCACTGAAGGCCGGTCTCCAGGGACGGGAGCCGCTGCATCACTGCTAAGTTTCAAGACATCACCGGTGCGACGACGAGGAAACGATGACCCGACGCGCTGTCGCGGCATTGCTCGTGCTGGCGATCGCCCTCGCCACGGGAGTCGCCTGGTGGCAGGCGCGCCGCCCCCCGGGGGAAACGGGTTTCGCCTCCTTCGCCGCCATGCCGCCGCGCGTCACCACCGCCGTGGTACGTGCACTGCCGTTCGAGACCACCACCCGCGCAGTGGGCACGGTGGAAGCGGCGGAACAGGTCACCGTCACCGCGCGTGCCACCGGCACCGTGGAGCGCATCCTGTTCAAGGAAGGACAACGTGTCGCACGCGGCGCGCCGCTGGTCGAGCTGGACGCGGGGCAAGAGCAGGCCGGGTTGGCAGCGGCACGCGTGGAGGAAAACGAAGCAGCACGTCAGGCGCGCCGCCTGCAGGCGTTGCGCGGCCAGCAACTGATTGCCCAAGCGGAGGTGGACGAAGCGAACGCACGCTGGGATGCCGCGCGTGCGCAGCGTGCACAGGCGGCGGCAGCACTGGCCGAGCGGCGCATCACTGCACCGTTCACCGGGGTGATCGGCCTGCGCCAGGTGAGCCCCGGCGCACTGGTCGAGCCGGGTACACCCATCGCTACCCTGGCTACTGTGGAGCACCTCACCCTCGCCTTCCGCCTGCCTTCCGAACTGCTGCCACGGCTGCGTAGCGGCCTCGCCGTGCAGGTCCACGTCCCCGGTTTCGACACGACGTTCACGGGACGCATCAGCGAGATCGACAACCGCGTTGATCCGGCCACCCGCGCCATCGCGGTCGAGGCCGATCTCGCCGACGGCAACGGACTGCGGCCGGGTCTGTTCGTCAGCGTGGACGTGGTGCTTGCCAGCCGCCATGCGCCGGCGGTACCGGAGACATCGGTGTTGCACGCAGGCCCCGCGACCTTCGTGTACACCCTGCAGGACGGCACCGCCCGACGGCGCGACGTGATCCTGGGTGAACGCCGGCCCGGCCTGGTGGAAATACGTGAGGGCCTGGCGCCCGGCGAAGTGGTGATCACCTCGGGCACGCAGAAGGTGGAGGACGGGCGGCCGGTACAGGCCGCGCCGGAACCGTCGTGATCCTCTCACGCGTCAGTATCGAGCGGCCGGTGTTCGCCACGGTGATCAGCCTGCTGTTACTGGTGTTGGGCTTGGCAAGTGTCGTGCAACTGGGGGTACGCGAGTATCCCGACATCGATCCGCCGGTGGTTTCCATCACCACGGTACACCCGGGCGCGTCGGCGGAGGTTATCGATCGTGAGATCACCGAGGTCATCGAGGAACAGATCAGCGGCATCGAGGGTATACGCACCATCGATTCCACCAGCCGCGATGAAGTCTCCGAGGTCAGCATCGAATTCGATCTGCGCCGCGACCTGGATGCCGCCGCGGCCGACGTGCGTGACCGACTCGGCGCGGCCGTGGCGGAACTGCCCGACGCAGCGGACCCACCCGTAGTGACCAAGGTGTCCGCCGATGCCCAGCCGGTACTGTGGATTTCACTCACCAGTGATTCGCGCTCACAGCTCGAACTGACCGAGTTCGCTGAACGGTATCTCACCGAACCGCTGTCGGTACTGCCTGGGGTGGCACGGGTGATCGTAGGCGGCTCACGCCGCCGCGCCATGCGCGTGTGGCTGGACATGGACGCCATGGCCGCACGCAACATCACGGTCGCCGACGTGGTAAACGCGCTGGAGACCGAAAACGTGGAATTGCCCGCAGGGCGGGTGGAAGGCCGCGCCCGCGAGTTCTCGGTACGCAGTGACACCCGACTTACCACTCCTGCGGAATTTGCCGCACTCGTGCTACGCACCGAAGGAGATTATCAGCTGACCCTGGGCGACGTGGCACGGGTGGAGATCGGTCCCGAATCCGATCGCTCTGCCGTGCTGCTCAACGGGCAGAATGCCCTGGGGTTGGGCGTGGTGCGCCAGTCCAAGACCAACACGCTCGCAGTCACGCGTGCCGTACGTGAAGAAATGGCGGCCCTGCGTCCGGTGGTTCCCCCCGATATCCGCATGGACGTGGCCTACGACGAATCCGTGTTCATCCAGGAATCCCTGGGTGAAGTGCTGTCCACCATGCTGATCACCGCCACGCTGGTGGTCATGGTGATCTTTCTGTTCATGCGTTCCGTGCGCACTACGCTGGTGCCGGCAGTGACCATCCCCGTGTCACTGGTGGGTACCTTCGTGGTCATGTGGGCGCTCGGCCACACCCTGAATACACTCACCCTGCTTGCTCTGGTACTGGCCATCGGTCTGGTGGTGGACGACGCCATCGTGATGCTCGAGAACGTGTATCGACGGCATGAACAGGGTGAATCGCGGTTGCTCGCCGGTGCACGCGGCGCCGATCAGGTGGGCTTTGCCATCATCGCCACCACCGTTGTCCTGGTGGCGGTATTCGTGCCACTCGCCTTCATCCCGGGCGATACGGGCGAACTGTTCACCGAGTTCGGCATCGCGCTCGCCGCCGCCGTGAGTTTTTCCAGCCTTGCGGCCCTCACCCTGGGGGCCATGCTGTCAGCACGTTTGGTGGAAACCGGTCGAGAAGGCCGTCTCTACCGGTGGTCGGAACGCGGCTTCGTACGCACGGCCTCCGCCTACCACACGGTCCTCGCCAAGGTGGTCTCGCGGCCATGGCTGGTGCTCACGGTTGCACTACTCGTCAGCGTGCTGGCCTACCTCGCCTTCCGGCAACTGCCGCGCGAACTCGCGCCCACGGAGGATCGGGGCGTGATCATCATCCCTGTGCAGGGGCCTGAAGGTGCGAACTTCGACTATACGCACGACGTGGTGGACCGCATCGACACCTTGCTGCGCCCCTTCATGGCCACCGGCGCGGTGGAATCCAGCCTTGCCATCATTGCGCCGTCGCGCCTCGGCCCGGCGCCGGTGAACGAGGCCTTCATGATCGTGCGGCTCGCGCCGTGGGATGAACGCGACCAACCCCAACAGGCCATTGCCGGCCGGTTGCTGGGCGAGTTACTGGCATTGCCCGAGGCGCGAGCGTTTGCGGTCAACCCGCCATCCTTGGGCCAGGGCGGATTCCTCGAGCCGCTGCAGTTGGCCATCGGCGGACCCGATTACGCGACGGCCGCGCAATGGGGTGAGCAACTGCTGAGCGAGCTTGCCGCCATTCCCGGCGTGGTGAGTCCCAGGCTCGATTACAACGAGAACAAACCGCAACTGCGCGTCCGGCTCGACCGCCGGCGCGCCGCCGACCTGGGTATCGATGCGCGCCAGGTAGGCGAGGCCCTGCAGGTGCTGTTTGGTGGACGTGATGTCACCGAGTTCATCGAGGCATCGCGCATCTATGAAGTGATGCTGGAAGCGGAACGCAGCGATACACGCACGCCCGATGACCTGCGCAGGGTTTTCCTGCGCACGCGTGAAGGCGCATTGGTGCCCCTGCACAGCGTAATGAGCGTGGAGGAACGTGGTTCGCCACCCGAACTCCGCCGCGTGAATCGTTCCCCTTCCGTGACCCTGAGCGCCACCCTGACACCCGGTGTCGCATTCGGGGATGTGCTCGCCCGCATCGAGGCCCTCGCCGTTGCGACACTACCCGAGAGCGCACGCCTCACCTGGCTGGGGCAGGCCGAGGTCTATCGTGAAGCACAGGGCAACCTTGCCCTGATCACGGCGCTGGCCCTGCTCATCGTCTTCCTGGTACTGGCCGCACAGTTCGAGAGTTTCCTGCATCCCCTGGTGATCATGACCACTGTCCCGCTCGCCTTCACGGGTGGGCTGCTGGCACTGTGGTTGAGCGGCCAGACCTTCAACCTCTTCGGCCAGGTGGGCCTGGTGCTGCTCATCGGCCTGGTGACAAAGAACGGTATCCTGCTGGTGGAATTCGCCAATCAGATCCGCGACCGCGGTGTGGACGTGCGCAGCGCCGCACTGCAGGCGGGCGCGGTACGCCTGCGGCCCGTGCTCATGACCAGTGTGGCAACCATCTTCGGCGCGGTACCGCTGGCCCTGGCCAGCGGCCCGGGTGCCGAGGGGCGTACCGCCATCGGCATGGTGGTGATCGGCGGCATGCTGTTGTCCACCCTGCTCACCCTGTTCCTCATCCCGGCGCTCTATACGCTGGTGGCGCCACACACGCGACCAACACGTTTCTGGCGGCGCGCCCTGGAGAACGAAGAACAGCTCGGCGGGCCCCCAAGCCTCTGAGTACCATCGGCGGCGGCAGTCTCCTCAACACAAGCACCCGTCACCGGCCGGAAAGGGGTGACAGGCTTCAGCCCGTCACTGCCTGTGTTCTGCCAGCGTCTTTCGCCGCTGCTGCGAACAACGTTTAGAACCGTCTGCGAGGTTGCAGGCGTTCAGGTTCATCCGATTCATGAACATTTGCTCGTCGCTGGCACCGGCGCAGTGCGCTGCTACGCTCACGGTCAACCTTCACCCACCCGGAGGACCATCCATGCGGCACGTGATATCCGTGGCGTTGGCCATGCTCGTGGCAATGGCGACCGGCTGCGCCACCGATGGCGGCGATGGCCGTTCCACAGAACGAATGGGAGCGGCCACCACACCCGGCCTGTCGACACAGGATCGCAATTTCGTGGTAGCGGCCGCCCAGGGCAGTCAGGCGGAGATCGCACTGGCAGAACTGGCGCGGCAGAGGTCCCCCAGCCCCGCCATCCAGCAATTTGCCGGCCGGATGATCACCGATCATCACAACGCCAGCACGCAACTCAACGAAGCGGCGTTGGAGGAAGGCATCGCGCCGCCACGCACCATCGCGCCACGCCACATCCAGATCCGCGATCAGCTCGCCCGGCTCTCGGGTCAGCAATTCGACCGGCAGTATCTGGAGGCACAGCTCAACATGCACCGCGAGGCAGTGGACCTGTACCGGCAGCAGGCCAGCACCGGCCAGTCCCCGGAACTGCGCATTTTCGCCGAACAGACCTTGCCGCTGCTCGAAGGCCATCTCAACCTGGCACAACAACTGGCGGCGCGGGCGGGCGTATCCTTTAGTGAGTGACGAGAGAAAAGCCTTGCCACGGGGGACACAGAGGAAGGCCAGGATTGCTCAGGGTGGGAGCAAGGTGTGGGAGCGAGCTTCCGCTCGCGACAGCCTGTGGTTTCCACGGGCCGGAAGTCGCGAGCAGAAGCTCGCTCCCACATGCCGTAGGTCACGTTGCGACGCTACGTGACATCTTCCGGCCGCATTGTCACGTAGGCGCTGCGCGCCAAGGTGACCTACCCCCGTCCCCTCTCGTATTCCCCGTGTTCCCCGTGGTTAAAGCCTTTTCTTCGCGGGTCGGTGGCGATCGCTCACCCCACCCACACCCGCGCGTTGCGGAACATGCGCATCCAGGGGCCGTCCACGCCCCAGTCGTCCGGGTGCCAGGAGTACTGCACGGTGCGGAACACGCGCTCGGGGTGCGGCATGAGGATGGTGACACGGCCGTCGCGGGTGGTGAGGCCGGTGAGGCCCAGCGGTGAGCCGTTGGGGTTGGCCGGATACACCTCGGTGGGATCGCCGTAGTTGTCCACGTAGCGCACGCAGGCGAGGTGTTCGCGCAGGGCATGGGCCGGCGCATCCGCATCGCGGAACTCCGCGCGGCCCTCGCCGTGGGCCACGGCGATGGGCAGCTTGGACCCTACCATACCCTTGAGGAACAGGGACGGTGAGCGCAGCACCTCCACCATGGCCACGCGCGCCTCGAACTGCTCCGATTCATTGCGCACGAAGCGCGGCCAGCCGTCGGCACCCGGGATGAGCTCGCGCAGGTTGCTCATCATCTGACAGCCGTTGCACACGCCCAGGGCGAAGCTGTCGCCGCGATGGAAGAAGGTCTCGAATTCCTCGCGCGCGCGGGGATTGAACAGGATGGACTTGGCCCAGCCCTCGCCCGCGCCCAGCACATCGCCGTAGGAAAAGCCGCCGCAGGCCACCAGGCCCTGGAAGTCCTTGAGCTGCACGCGGCCACTCAGCACGTCGCTCATGTGCACGTCCACGCTGGCGAAACCGGCGCGGTCGAAGGCCGCGGCCATTTCCACTTGGCCGTTCACGCCCTGTTCGCGCAGGATGGCCACGCGCGGACGCGCGCCCTTGGCGATGAACGGCGCGACGATGTCCTCGTCGGGCTCGAAGGTGAGCACGGGACTGAGGCCCGGATCGGAAACATCCAGCAGGCGATCGAATTCCTCCTGCGCGCACTCCGGATTGTCGCGCAGGGACTGCATGCGATAACTGGTCTCGGCCCAGGCGCGCTGGAGATCGACGCGCAGCTCCGAGAAGGCTTCGAGATCGCGGTGCATGATCACCACGCGATCGTCCTCGTTGAGTTCGCCGATCACACGGCTGTGCCTGCCCAGGCCGAAGTCGTGCAGCCAGGCGAGCACGTCGTCGGTGTCCTGATGACGCACCTGGATCAGCGCACCCAGTTCTTCATTGAAGAGCGCCGCAGCGGCATCCTCGCCCAGCCCGTCCAACTGCACCGTGACACCGGTGCGTCCCGCGAAGGCCATCTCCGCCAGGGTGACGAACAGGCCGCCGTCGGAGCGGTCGTGATAGGCGAGCAGCAGCTTGTGTTCGTTGAGGGTCTGGATGGCGTTGAAGAACGCCTTGAGGTGCTCGGGCTCTTCCAGGTCCGGCGCCTGATGGCCGGCCTGCTTGTAGACCTGCGCCAGGCAGGAACCGCCCAGGCGCTGCCGGCCGCGGCCGAGATCGATGAGGATGAGGTCCGTGTCGCCCTGATCGGTGCGCAGTTGCGGCGTGAGCGTGCGGCGCACGTCGGTGACAGGGGCGAAAGCGGTGACGATAAGCGACAGGGGCGCCGTCACGGACTTCTTCTCGCCCTTGTCGTCCCACACCGTCTTCATGGACATGGAGTCCTTGCCCACCGGGATGGTGAGGCCCAGCGCCGGGCACAGTTCCATGCCCACGGCCTTCACCGCCTCGAACAGACCGGCGTCCTCACCGGGGTGGCCGGCGGGCGCCATCCAGTTGGCGGACAGTTTGACGTCGGAGAGCTTGCCGATGCGCGCCGCAGCGATGTTGGTGATGGCCTCGGCCACCGCCATGCGCGCCGACGCGGCGTGGTCCACCAGCGCCACCGGCGTGCGCTCGCCCATGGCCATGGCCTCGCCGGTGTAGGTGTCGAAGCTCGTGGCCGTCACGGCGCAATCCGCCACGGGCTCCTGCCAGGGGCCGACCATCTGGTCGCGGGTGATGAGGCCGGTGACGGTGCGATCGCCGATGGTGATGAGGAAGCGCTTGTCGGCGATGGTGGGCAGTTTCAGCAGGCGGTACGCCGCGTCGCGCAAGTTGATGCTGCGCGTGTCGAAGTCGGG
>JBAYQE010000056.1:0-17308 GCA_041677345.1 Thiohalomonadaceae bacterium | reverse complement strand
CGAACCCATGGACGTGGCGGTGATCGGCTGCGTGGTCAACGGCCCGGGCGAGGCCCGCGAAGCCGACATCGGCCTCGCCGGCGGCCAGCCCAACCTGCTCTACCTGGGCGGCGAACCCCACCACAAGGTGGAAAACGCCACCCTGGTGGACGAACTGGAACGCACCATCCGCGCGCGCCTTGCGGAGCGGCAAGAGAAGAAGTGAAGAGAACAGCCCAACGCAAAGGCGCAAAGAACGCAAAGCGATTTATCCTGGGAGCCCACGTGTGGGCAAACCGTAGCGGGTATGGACGAAGCCTCGCAGCGATGAAGACTTTGCGTCCTTTGCGCCTTCGCCTCTTTGCGTTGAGATTTTTTTGATAAAGGTAAGAAATTGAGCGGAAATATTCAGGCGATCCGGGGGATGAATGACATCCTGCCGGAGGAGACACCGGTCTGGCGTTATCTGGAAGAGACCGTGACGCGTCTGCTGGCCGCGTACGGCTACGAGGAGATCCGTCTGCCCATCCTGGAGAAGACGGAGCTGTTCAAGCGTTCCATCGGCGAGGTGACGGATATCGTCGAGAAGGAGATGTACACCTTCGAGGATCGCAACGGCGACAGCCTCACGCTGCGGCCCGAGGGCACGGCGGGTTGCGTGCGCGCCATGCTGGAACACGGCCGCGTGGGCAACCAGCAGGCGCAACGCGTGTGGTATCGCGGACCCATGTTCCGCCACGAGCGCCCACAGAAGGGCCGCTACCGCCAGTTCCATCAGGTGGGTATCGAGGTGTTCGGCCTCGAAGGTCCCGACGTGGATGCGGAACTGATCCTCATGACCGCGCGCCTGTGGCGTCAACTCGGGCTCGCCGATGCCGTGAAGCTGCAGCTCAATTCCCTGGGCTCGGCGGCCTCGCGCGCGGCCTATCGCGAGATCCTGGTGAACTACCTGCTGGAGCACTACGCCGTCCTCGACGAGGACAGCCGCCGCCGCCTGCACACCAATCCGCTGCGCGTGCTCGACAGCAAGAACCCGGACATGCAGGCCATGATCGGGGCCGCGCCACGCCTCATCGAGCATCTCGATGAAGAGTCCCGCGTGCATTTCGACGGCCTGTGCGCCATCCTCGACGCCGCCGGCGTGAGCTACGAGATCAACACCCGCCTGGTGCGCGGCCTCGACTATTACGGCCGAACCGTGTTCGAGTGGGTGACCGATCGCCTCGGCGCCCAGGGCACGGTATGCGCCGGCGGCCGCTTCGACGGGCTGGTGGAACAGCTTGGCGGCAAGCCCACGCCGGCGGTCGGCTTCGCCATGGGCCTGGAACGCCTCGCGGCCCTGCTGGACCCGGCCCAAGTACCCATGGAGCGCTTCCGCCCCCAGGTCTACCTGGTGCGCGTGGGCGAGGCGGCGCAGATCGCGGGCCAAGTGCTGGCCGAACGCCTGCGCGACGAACTGCCGTCCCTACGCCTGCTCATGAACACCGGCGGCGGCAGCTTCAAGGCGCAGATGAAGCGCGCGGACAAGAGCGGCGCACCGCTTGCGCTGATCCTGGGCGAGGACGAGGCAGCACGCGGCCTCGTCGCCGTGAAGGCCTTGCGCGACGGCGGTGAGCAGACCACCGTCATGCAGGACGAAGTGGCAGCACATCTCGCCCAGCGGCTGCGCGGGTGCGAATAATAATCCGACCATAGGGGAGAGAGCCGTGGACGTTTACACATCCGAAAACGAACAAGTGGAAGCGCTGCGCCGCTGGTGGGAAAAGAACGGTCGCGTGGTCCTCATCGCGGCGACCGTGACCATCGCTGCCGTGCTCGGCTTCCGCGCCTGGCAAGACCACAAGAGTGCACGTGCGGCGGAGGCCTCGGCCATCTACCAGCAGATGCTCGAGCAGCAGGACCCGGCGGTGGTGCTGGAAAGTGGCCGCTCGCTGCTTGCCAACTATAGTGACACCGCCTATGCCAGCCTGGCCTCGCTGGCCATGGCCAGCGCCAGCGTACAGCAGAACGACCTGGATGCCGCTGCCGGCCATCTGCGGGCCGCCTTGGATACCGCACGGATCCCCGGTATCCGGCAGCTGGCGACCGTACGCCTTGCGCGCGTGCTGCTGGGTCAGGACAAAGCCAAAGAGGCCCTCGCGGTGCTCGATGGCGCGGATGCCGGCGGCCTGCGTGGCGCCTTTGAAGAGGTGCGTGGTGATGCGCAACTGGCCCTGGGCAATACCGCCGCGGCACGCCAGGCCTACCAGAACGCGCTCGCCGAATTCAGCGAAACGCCCACCAAGCAGAGCCTGCTGCGCCTCAAGCTCGACGATCTGGCAGGCGAGGCCTGAGTATGAAGCGCGTTGCGACCCTGCTTATCCTGCTCGTTCTCACCGGCTGCGCGGGATCGCCCTCGCCGGTGATCCCGCCGGCGCTGCTCACCGACTTCGAGCCGGCGCTGCGGGTCGAGCAACCCTGGGCGCGGCGCATCGGCACGGGTACCGCGGGTCATTTCCTGCAGCTCGGCCCTGCTTACGACCGCGGCCAGGTGTTCGCCGCGGGCCGCCGTGGCCTGGTCAGCGCGCACGAGGCCGCTACGGGTGATCGAATCTGGCGCAACGACCTGCAGGTACCGCTCAGCAGCGGACCGCACGTGGCCGGTGACCTGGTACTGGTGGGCGGCACTGCCGAAATCATTGCACTGCAGCGCAGTGACGGTACGCTGCGCTGGCGCGCTCCGGTGAGCAGCGAATCCCTGGGTGAGCCGGTACGCGCCGATGATATCGTCGTCGCGCGTACCATTGACGGCGCCCTCTATGGCCTCGCCGCCGCGGACGGCCGGCGCCTGTGGCGGGTGCAGCAATCCGTGCCCCTGCTCAGCCTGCGTGGCCAGTCCGCACCGCTCATCGCCGCCAACGCGGCGATCGTCGGTTTCGCCAACGGGCGCGTGGCGGCCTACGGCCTGCGCGACGGGGCCCTGCTGTGGGAGACCACGGTGGTGGTGCCGCGCGGCCGAACCGAACTGGAACGCCTTGCGGATATCGATGGCCATCTGGCCCTGGGTGAGGGCGTGGTGTTCGTGGCCGGCTATCAGGGTCGGGTGGGCGCCATCGCGCTCTCCAACGGGCGCCCGCTGTGGAGCCGCGATATCTCCTCCTACCAAGGTCTGGTCACGGCAGGTCGCGAGATCTTCGTGAGCGACGACGAAGGCAATGTGTGGGCCCTGGCTCAGCACAACGGCGGCACCATGTGGCGCCAGGATGGCCTGCGCGGGCGCCAGCTCAGCACGCCGGTGGTGCAGGGCGATGCCGTTGTGGTAGGTGATTTCAATGGCTGGCTGCATTGGCTGTCGCGCGAGGATGGACGCTTCCTGGCGCGCGCGCGCGTGCAGGACCCGCATGAGCTGTTTCCGATATCGCAGGTTTACGACGATCCATTACGTGACGTGAGCGAGGAACATCATGTCATTGCCGCCCCCGTGGTCGGCGATGACATGGTCTTCGCCTATGACAAGCGGGGTGCCCTGGGCGCCTTCCGCGTGAGCAATCCATGAAACCTGTCATCGCCCTGGTGGGGCGCCCCAATGTGGGTAAGTCCACCTTGTTCAATTTCCTGACCCGCACCCGTGATGCCCTGGTGGCCGATCAACCGGGGCTTACGCGTGACCGCAAGTACGGCCGCGGCGTGGTGGGCGAACGGCCTTACATCGTGGTGGACACGGGCGGCCTCACCGGTGGTGAGACCGGCGTCGAAGCCCTCATGGCACGTCAGGTGCAGCAGGCGATCGAGGAATCGGATGCCGTGCTGTTCGTCACCGACGGACGCACCGGCCTCACCGGCGGTGACGAGGAGATCGCGCGTCAGTTGCGTCAGACCGGCCGGCCCATCTTCCTGGTGGTGAACAAGACCGAGGGCATGCCCTGGGCTACCGCCAGCGCGGAATTCCATGCCCTGGGACTCGGCGACCCGCACACCATCTCCGCTGCTCACGGTGATGGCATCCACAATCTCATGGAAGAGGTGCTCGCTGCGTTTCCTGCAGAGGAGGACGAAGGGGACGAGGAGGAGGGCATCAAGGTCGCCATCGTCGGCCGGCCCAACGTGGGCAAGTCCACGCTGATCAACCGTGTCATCGGTGAGGAACGCGTGGTGGTGTACGACATGCCGGGCACCACGCGTGACAGCATCTATGTGCCCTTCGAGCGCGACGGCCAGGCCTACACCTTCATCGACACCGCCGGTGTGCGCCGCCGCGCGCGCGTCACCGAAACCATCGAAAAGTTTTCTGTCATCAAGACCCTGCAGGCCATCGAAGCGGCCAACGTGGTAATCATGGTGGTGGATGCGCGCGAGGGCGTGGGTGAACAGGATGCGACCTTGCTCGGCCATGTGCTCGACGCCGGCCGGGCGCTGGTCATCGCCATCAATAAATGGGACAACCTCAGCCAGGACCAGCGCGATGATGTGCGGCGCGACATGGACCTGAAGTTGCCTTTCGTGGAGTGGGCGCGCGTGCATTTCATCTCGGCCCTGCACGGTACCGGGGTGGGCGATCTGTTCGGCTCCGTGCGCAGCGCCTACAAGGCGGCCATGGCGAAATTTCCCACGCCCGAGCTCACGCGCCTGTTGGAGAGCGCGGTATCCACGCACCAGCCACCGCTGGTAAGGGGCCGGCGTATCAAGCTGCGCTATGCGCACCAGGGCGGGCGCAATCCGCCCATCATCGTCATCCACGGTAGCCAGCCCAATGCGGTACCGGACAGCTACAAGCGCTTCCTCACCAACTTCTTCCGCGAACACCTGCGGCTGCAAGGCACCCCGCTGCGCATCGAGTTTCGCGGTGGTGAAAACCCGTACGAAGGCAAGAAGAACACCCTCACTCCCCGCCAGATCGCCCACCGCAAGCGTTTGGTGCGGCACATCAAGAAGCGCGAAGCCAAACGCTGATACCGGGCGGAAGAAAACGGCCCAAGCAAAGGCGCAGAGGGGCGGAGGACGCAAAGGGACTATTGCGTGAGCAGGAACAGACAGCCGTAGGTCACGTTGGCGCGTAGCGCCTACGTGACAATTCGCTGCCCGGATACGTCACGTAGCTTCGCAACGTGACCTACTGCTGGGAACAGGAGCGGAAGCCGGGGGGGGGGCAGGAAGAAAGCAGCCCAACGGTACGTGCGGGTAGTCGCTGGAACGAAAAAAGAGAGCACGTCACCCGTGCTCTCTTCATCGGTGCGCAGCGGGAGCAAGCACTGCGCTTTGTGTCAGTCGTGGTGATGTCCTTCGGGACCGTGCACGTGCCCGTGCTCCAGCTCCTCCTGGCTGGCTTCACGCACGTCCACCACGGTCACATCGAAATTCAGCGTAAGACCGGCCAGCGGGTGGTTGGAATCCACGGTCACGCTGTCGTCGGCAACCTCCACCACGGTCACCAGGCGCACACCCTGCTCGCTGACGGACTGGAACCGCATGCCCACTTCGAGCTGCTCCGCGTCCTCGAACAGCTCGCGCGAGACTGACTGCACCAGCGCATCGTCACGCTCGCCGTAGGCCTCGCCCGGTGCCACGACCACGTTCAGCGAGTCACCGCTGCTACGGCCTTCGAGGGCGCTCTCGAGCCCCGGAATGATGTTGTTGAAGCCGTGCAGATAGGCCAGCGGGTCACGCCCCTGCGAGCTGTCGATGACCTGGCCCTGCTCGTCAGTGAGCGTATAGTCGATGGTGACGACCTTGTTTGCGGTGATTTGCATGAATGAATCCCAAGGGTAGATGGATGAGAGGTCACGAGGAGTTTACGCGCTTGGCCGGACGATACCAACGCAATGCGGGTGAAATCACGCCGGCTTCGAGCTTTCACTAATCTTTTTCTATGGACGGCCACTTCAGAAGCGAGATCTCGCGGCGGGTCTGGGACAGCAAATACCGGTTTCGCGACGACGAGATCATCCACGATCGCGACGTCACCGACACTTGGCGCCGCGTGGCCGGCGCGCTCGCCCGTGCCGAAAAGGCGCCGGGGCAATGGGAGGATGTGTTCTACCACCTCCTCGACGGCTTCCACTTCCTCCCGGGCGGCCGCATCCTCGCCGGGGCCGGCACGACCCGTATCGTCACCCTTTTCAATTGTTTCGTTATGGGTACCGTGCAGGATTCCATGGACGGTATTTTCGATGCACTCAAGGAGGGCGCCCTCACCATGCAGCAGGGTGGCGGTGTGGGCTATGACTTCTCCACCTTGCGTCCGGCCGGATCACTGGCTGATGCGTCGGCGACCATTGCCTCGGGCCCTGTTTCGTTCATGGATGTGTGGGACAGCATGTGCGCAACGGTGCTGTCCACGGGCGCGCGCCGCGGTGCCATGATGGCCACGCTGCGCTGCGATCATCCCGACATCGAACAGTTCATCGAGGCCAAGCGCCAGCCCGGGCGGCTGCGGCGCTTCAACCTGTCGGTGCTGGTGAGCGACGCTTTCATGCACGCCGTGCGCGAGGGCGATCTGTGGCCGCTGGTGTTCCCCGCGGCCCACCTGAAAGGTGACGGCCCGACGGTACTGCGGCAGTGGCCCGGCCATGACGAGCCGGTCCCCTGCCGGGTGCTGCGCTCGGTGCCCGCACGCGAGCTCTGGGACCGCATCATGCGCTCCACCTATGAATATGCAGAGCCCGGCGTGTTGTTCGTGGATCGCATCAATGCCCTGAACAACCTCTGGTACCGCGAACGCATCACGGCCACCAATCCCTGCGGCGAGATCCCCCTGCCACCCTACGGCGCCTGCAATCTCGGCGCGCTAAACGTGGCGAGTTTCGTGGAGATGCCCTTCACTCGCGATGCACGCCTCGACACGGAGGCCATCGCCGTCACGGTGCGCACGGCCGTGCGTTTCATGGATGATGTCATCGATGTCTCGCGCTTTCCCCTGGAGGCCCAGGCGGCGCAGGCCCGCGGGGCACGCCGCATCGGTCTCGGCATCACGGGTCTGGCAGATGCCCTCATCATGTTGGGCCTGCGCTACGATGAGGCGGCCGGCCGTACCTGCGCGGCCGACATCATGCGCCTCGTGTGCCATACGGCCTATCGCGCCTCCATTGCCCTGGCGAAGGAGAAGGGCGCTTTCCCGTTCTTCGCGCGTGAGGCTTACCTGGAGGGGCAGTTCATCCGCACGCTGCCCGACGACATCCGCGACGGCATCGCACGCCATGGCATACGCAACAGCCATCTCACCACCATCGCGCCGACGGGCACCATCAGTCTGCTTGCCAACAACGTCTCCAGCGGCCTGGAGCCAGTGTTCGACTACAGCTATACGCGCCGCCTGGTGGAGCGTGACGGCAGCCACAATGAGCAGCAGGTGCTGGACTATGCCTATGGGCTGTGGCGTGAAATGCACGGTGATGCAGCGCTGCCGGAATCCTTCATCACGGCCCACCGGATTGCGCCCGAAAACCACTTGGCCATGCAGGCCGCCCTGCAGCCCTTCGTCGACAACTCGATTTCAAAGACCATCAACGTCCCCGCCGATTACCCGTTCGAGGCCTTCCGCCACCTCTACAGCAGCGCCTACGACCAGGGCTTGAAGGGCTGCACCACCTTCCGCCCCAACCCCATCACCGGTGCCATTCTCACCACCGGCACGGCGGTGGAACCCGCCACCCAGTGTTGCGGCCTGGAGCGGGAGGCCGATTGAAGGGGCGGCTGTACGCACCGTGGTTCCGTCATGCATCGCCAGAGGCATGAACACGGGGGACTCGGGGGAGATAAGGGGGGCGATACCCGACGGCTGCAATACCTCCCAATAACCGGGGGAGACCGCGGAGGAAGCCCCATGTGCATTTCTCCATGGCCCTCCGTGGTTCCTCCTCCCGTCTGCGGGCACGTTTTGCCCCGGGCGTGGTCATAGTCTGCGTGGTCTCGCTCACGAGACCGGCTTACCAGGCCACGGTACCGGGAATGGGAAACCCTCGACAGTTCAGCGGCGTGACGCTAGAATTCGTCGGCCCGAGATGGGGTATGGGTTGCTGCCTGCAAAGGCGCACCCCGCTCAGGCACGCCAAGGCCCCGCATCCGGGGCTTTTTGTTGTTACCGGCAACCCTCGGCGGGGCCGGTGCCGGGCGCATGCATGTTGCTATGAGAAATCAACATGTTAGAATGCGCGGCTCGATTTGGATTTTATGGTACGTGGGCCTCGGGCCCACTTTTTGTTTCCGGGGATGCAATGGCGCAGGCGGAAAAACTGGAGCAGCTCATCGAACCGGCGATCGTGGCCTTGGGCTACGAACTGGTCGGCGTCGAGTACAAGCCGCAAGGCCGGCACTCCCTGCTGCGCGTGTATATCGACAAGCCGGAGGGTATCACCGTCGAGGATTGTGAACAGGTGAGCCACCAGGTCAGCGGCATCCTGGACGTGGAAGACCCCATTCAGGGCCAGTACACGCTTGAGGTTTCCTCGCCCGGCCTCGAACGGCCGCTGTTCCGGCCAGCGCATTACGAGCGCTTTGCGGGTAGTCAGGTCCAGCTGCGCCTGAAGGTGCCGGTGGAGGGCAGGCGCAAGTTCAAGGGCCGCCTCGTGGCATTGCGCGGTGATGCGGCCGCCCTCGAGGTGGACGGTATCGAGCGGGTATTCCCGTTGGCGGATATCGAGCATGCCCACGTGGTCCCTGATTGGGAGAGCCTGGGGAAAGACTGATTGTTTGACGCAGGAGCCCACAGTGTAGGCGACGGGGAGCAGGGATCGGTACGGTTCGGCCCTTCGCCCACGATGTGGACTTCGGCAGCAAAGATTCGATGTGGTACGTGAGCAGTATCGGAGCTTAGGTTAGGGGCGGTTATGAACAAAGAGATCCTTCTGGTAGCAGATGCGGTGTCCAACGAGAAGGGCGTGTCCAAGGAGATCATCTTCGAGGCCATCGAGGCTGCTCTCGCGACCGCGACCAAGAAGCGTTATGAGGGCGATGTGGATATCCGCGTCCAGATCGATCGTGACACCGGCGATTACGACACCTTCCGTCGCTGGCTCGTGGTGGATGATGCCGCGGGCCTGCCGCTGGAGGCACCCGAACGCGAGATCACCTTGTCTGCCGCGCGTGTGGACGACCCGTCCATCGAGCCCGATCAGTACGTGGAAGAGCCCGTCGAGTCAGTGGCCTTCGGCCGCATCGCTGCGCAGACCGCCAAGCAGGTGATTGTGCAAAAGGTGCGTGAGGCGGAGCGCGCGCAGGTGGTCGACGCCTTCCTCGAACGCAAGGGTCAGCTGGTGACCGGCGTGGTGAAGCGCGTGGAGCGCGGCAACATCTATCTCGACCTTGGCGCCAACGCCGAGGCGTTCATTGCCCGCGAGGAGATGATCCCGCGCGAGGCCGTGCGGCCAGGTGACCGCCTGCGCGGTTACCTGTTCGACGTGCGTCATGAGCCACGCGGACCGCAGCTCTTCGTGAGCCGTACCCGCCCCGAGTTTCTGATTGAGCTGTTCAAGCTGGAAGTGCCCGAAGTGGGCGAAGGTATCATCGAGATCAAGGCCGCGGCCCGTGACCCGGGCCTGCGCGCGAAGATCGCCGTGAAGTCCAACGACTCGCGCATCGATCCGGTAGGTGCCTGCGTGGGCATGCGCGGTTCGCGTGTACAGTCGGTGACCAACGAACTCAACGGCGAGCGCGTGGATATCATCCTCTGGAATGACAATCCGGCGCAGTTCGTGATCAATGCCATGTCGCCGGCGGAAGTGGTGTCCATCGTCGTGGACGAGGACGCACACAGTATGGATGTGGCGGTGGCGGAGGAACAGCTGTCGCAGGCCATCGGCCGCAACGGCCAGAATGTACGGCTTGCCAGCGAGATGACCGGCTGGGAACTCAACGTCATGACCGAGAACCAGGCCGCCGAAAAGACCGACGCCGAGGCAAGGCGCTTGGTGCAGCTGTTCATGGAACAGCTCGACGTGGACGAGGAAATCGCCGGCATCCTGGTGCAGGAAGGCTTTTCGAGCATCGAGGAAGTGGCCTACGTGCCGGTGAGCGAAATGCTCGAGATCGAGGAGTTCGATCAGGAAACCGTCGACGAACTGCGCGCCCGTGCCAAGGATGTGCTGGTGACGCGCGAGATCAGCAGCGAAGAAACCGCGGAGCCCGCCGAAGACCTTCTGCGCATGGAAGGTATGGACCGGGAGCTGGCGTTTACCCTGGCGCGCCGCGGCGTCGTGACCATGGAGGATCTGGCTGAACTGTCGGTGGATGAGTTGACCGAGATCGAGGGCGTGGGCGATGCGCGCGCCGCCGAACTCATCATGACGGCCCGCAAGCCATGGTTTGAGGCTTGAGGCGGGCTGAGCGAGGAGTAGTGCATGTCAGAAGTTACCGTCAAACAATTTGCTGAAGTCATAGGCGTTCCGCTCGATCGTTTGCTGTCCCAGCTCGCCGGTGCCGGCGTAGCAGCCAAGCTCGGCGACGACGTCATCGGCGATGAGGACAAGGAGAAGCTATTGAGCTACCTACGTCATCGCCACGGCAGCGATAAGGGCGACGGTGAGGCTTCGGTCGAACCCAAGCGCATTACGCTGAAGCGCCGCACCACCAGCGAGTTGCGGCAGCCGGTCGGCGGCGGCGCCAGGGGCGCAGCGAAGACCGTCACCGTGGAAGTGCGCAAAAAGCGCACCTACGTGAAGCGTGAGGTCATCGCCGACGAAGAGACCCGTCGCGTCGACGAAGATGTGGTGGAACGCCTCGAGAAACAACTGGAAATGGAGGCGCAGCATCGCGCTGAAGAGGCTGCTCGCAATGCCGAGGAGGCTGCGCGCCGTGTGGCCGAGGAAGAGACCCGCCGCGTCGAGGCGGAGGCACGCCAGAAGGCCGAAGAGGAGGCGCGTCGCGCCGTCGAGGAGGCGCGCAAATCCGAGGAGGAGCGCAAATCCGAGGAGGAGCGCCGCAAGGCTGCAGCGGCTCCGCCTCCGGCCCCCCCGGTTGCCGCCGAGCCCAAGCCGGAAAAGAAGCCAAAGCGCGGCAAGTCCGGTGGGCGCGAAGGCGCCGGCGAGGAAAAGGGCGGTTTCGGTCGCCGCGAACTGCATGTGTCCGCCGACCGCGCCGATCTGGCCGCTCGGCGCAAGAAAAAATCCAAGCCGGTACGTGCCGTTGCATCCCGCGGCGCCTCCGGCGCGCATGGCTTTGCCAAGCCGACGGGGCCCATCGTGCGAGAAGTGACCATCCCCGAGACCATCACCGTGGGTGAACTCGCCAATCGCATGTCGGTCAAGGCAGCGACCGTGATCAAGCAGATGATGAAGATGGGTTCCATGGCGACCATCAATCAGGTGCTCGATCAGGAGACCGCGGCTATCGTTGTCGAGGAGATGGGACACAAATACAAGCTGCTGCGCGAGAACGCCCTGGAAGAGGAACTGGTCCAGGAAACCGGCGCCGAGGGCGAGGGCGAAACGCGTCCCCCCGTGGTCACCATCATGGGCCATGTGGACCACGGCAAGACCTCGCTGCTCGACTACATCCGCCGCGCCAAGGTGGCGGCGGGCGAGGCCGGCGGTATCACGCAGCACATCGGCGCCTACCACGTGGAGACCCCACGCGGCGTCATCACCTTCCTCGATACTCCGGGCCACGCGGCATTCACCGCCATGCGTGCCCGTGGCGCGAAGGTGACGGACATCGTGGTGCTGGTGGTTGCGGCCGATGACGGCGTCATGCCCCAGACCAAGGAGGCCGTGCAGCATGCGCGCGCCGCCGAGGTACCGCTCATCGTCGCGGTGAACAAGATCGACAAGCCGGAAGCGAACCCCGATCGTGTACGCCAGGAGCTTTCCCAGCTTGATGTCATTCCCGAAGACTGGGGTGGCGACACCATGTTCCTGAGTGTGTCGGCCAAGGTCGGCACGGGCGTGGAGGAACTGCTGGAAGCCATTCTGCTGCAGGCCGAAGTGCTGGAACTCAAGGCAGTAAAGGACGTTCCGGCCACCGGCGCCGTGATCGAGTCGCGGCTCGACAAGGGCCGCGGCGCACTGGCCTCGGTACTGGTACAGAACGGCACCCTGCGCAAAGGCGACGTACTGCTCGCGGGCGCCGAGTACGGCCGCGTGCGTGCCATGTTCGACGAATCCGGTCGTCCCATCGAGGAAGCCGGTCCGTCCATTCCTGTGGAAGTGCTCGGCCTGTCGGGCACGCCCAATGCGGGTGAGCAGGTGATGGTGGTCCCCGACGAGCGCAAGGCGCGCGAAGTGGCGCTGTTCCGTCAGGGCAAGTTCCGCGACGTCAAGCTGGCCCGCCAGCAGCAGGCCAAGCTCGACAGCGTGTTCTCCCAGATGGAGGAAGGCCAGGTCCAGACCCTCAACATCCTGCTCAAGGCGGACGTACAGGGTTCGGCCGAAGCCATTTCCCAGTCGCTGGAGAAGCTCTCCACCGATGAGGTGCGCGTAAAGATCGTGGCGGCCGGCGTGGGTGGCATCAACGAGTCCGACGTGAACCTGGCCGTGGCCTCCAACGCCATCATCCTTGGTTTCAACGTGCGTGCGGATAGTGGCGCCAAGCGCCTCATCGAAGAGCAGGACGTGGACCTTCACTACTACGGCATCATCTACGAGTTGCTGGATGAGGTGAAGAAGGCCATGACCGGTATGCTGGCGCCGGAATTCAAGGAAACCATCATTGGTCTGGCCGAGGTGCGCGACGTGTTCCGTTCGCCCAAGTTTGGCGCGGTTGCCGGCTGCATGGTCGTGGACGGCACGGTGAAGCGCCACGCACCCATCCGTGTGTTGCGTGACAACGTGGTGATCTACGAAGGCGAGCTGGAGTCGCTGCGTCGCTACAAGGACGACGTCAACGAGGTGAAGATGGGCACGGAATGCGGTATCGCCGTGCGCAACTACAACGACGTCCGCGCCGGGGACCATATCGAGGTCTTCGAACGCGTCCAGGTGCAACGTACGCTCTGATGCGGGGTCGGAACGGCGTCGCTCCGCCACGCGGGGCGGCGCCGTTTCCATTACAGGCGAGAGAGCGGGGGTTGACCATGGCACGTGATTACAGCCGTACAGATCGCATTGCAGACCAGATCCAGCGCGAGCTGGCGCTGCTCATCCAGCAGGAAATCCGTGATCCGCGCCTTGGCATGGTCACTGTCTCGGCAGTGGAACTGAGCCGCGATCTGGCGGTGGCCAAGGTGTTCGTGAGTGTTCTCGGGGACGCGGAACAGGCCAAGACAGCACTGGCGGTGCTGAAAAAGGCCGGCGGTTTTCTGCGTCACGAGCTGGGCCGGCGCATGATCATGCGCGTGCTGCCTGAATTGCGCTTCGTGCACGATACCTCGACCGAGCGCGGCAGCCATTTGTCGGCGCTCATCGAGCAGGCCGTTGCGAACGATCGAAAAGAAGAATCCGAGGATTGAATGGCTCGTCATCAACGCGGCCGCGGCCGTAACATCAATGGCATTCTGTTGCTCGACAAACCGGTAGGCCTGGGCTCCAATGCCGCGCTTCAGGACGTGAAGCGCCTGTTCGACGCACGCAAGGCCGGCCACACCGGCAACCTGGACCCACTGGCCAGCGGTCTGTTGCCCATCTGTTTGGGTGAGGCGACCAAGCTGTCGGCGTTTCTGCTGGATGCCGACAAGGTCTACACCGGTACCTGCAAGCTGGGCGTACGCACCACCACGGCCGATGCCGAGGGTGAAATCATTGAAACCCGGCCCGTGACCGGTTTCGACGAGGCCCGCGTGCGCGAGGTCTTGGAAAGCTTCACCGGCGAGATCACCCAGATCCCGCCCATGCATTCCGCGGTGAAGCATCAGGGCCAGCCGCTCTACAAACTTGCCCACCAGGGTATCGAGGTGGAGCGCAAGCCACGTACCGTGTTCATCCACGAACTGCGCCTGCTGCGCTTTGAGGGCGACGAACTCGAGATCTACGTGCACTGCAGCAAGGGCACCTACATCCGTACCCTCGCCGAAGAGATCGGCGCGGCCCTGGGCTGCGGCGCGCACCTGTCGGCGCTGCGCCGCAACGCTGCCGGTCCGTTCCGCCTCGAGCATGCCGTCACCCTCGACGAACTGCGCCGCACGGCCGCCGACGGCCTCGAGGCCCTGGATGCGCTGCTGCTGCCCATGGAGGAGGCTCTGTCCGACTGGCCCGTGGTGCAGTTGACCGACAACGCGGCCTATTACCTGTCCCAGGGACAGGCCGTGCTGGTACCCCAGGCACCCACCCATGGCTGGGTGCGGCTGTTCCGTGAAGGCCGGGGCTTCATCGGCGTGGGCAGCATCCTCGATGACGGCCGGGTTGCCCCCAAGCGCTTGGTGGCCCAACCTTAAGTCATTGGTGCAGGGTGTGATTTGTCATGCCCCGCCCGACAGGAACCGGGTTTTCCCGGCACTTCCCGAAGCCGACGCTCTGGAAAATCACCAACGAGGTCGGTTCCGGGGCGGGAAACGGACGGAAAGCGGGCAATGGCGGGGCGTTTATTGGTCCCGCCGCGCTTGTTCCCCAGGGAAGGGGGGGATTAAAATAGCCAACTTTTACGCGTACTGCAGTTCTAAGCCAGGAGTATTTCAGAAAATGCCTCTCACCGCTGAACAGAAGCTGAACATCATCAAGGAGTTCGGCAAATCCGAGACCAACACCGGTTCCACCGAGGTGCAGGTTGCGCTGTTGTCCGCGCGCATCGACGACCTCTCCGGCCACTTCAGCACCCATGCCAAGGATCACCATTCCCGTCGTGGCCTGCTGCACATGGTCAGCCAGCGTCGCAAGTTGCTCGATTACCTCAAGAAGAAGGACGTGGCGCGTTACCGCGCACTCATCGAGCGCCTCGGCCTGCGCAAATAAATCTGTAAGAACCCCAAAAAGGAAGTAACAGTGACACCGACCGTAAAAGAGTTTCAGTACGGTGACCGCACCGTCAAGTTGGAAACAGGTGCTATCGCCCGTCAGGCCACCGGCGCCGTGATGTGCAGCATGGGCGATACGGTCGTACTGGTCACCGCCGTGGCGATGAAAGAGGCGGCCCCGGGACGGGACTTCTTCCCCCTTACCGTGAACTACCAGGAGCGTACCTACGCGGCCGGTCGTATTCCCGGCGGATTTTTCCGCCGCGAGGGCCGTCCCTCTGAGAAGGAAACGCTCACCTCCCGCCTCATCGATCGCCCGCTGCGTCCGCTCTTCCCCGAGGGGTTCTACAACGAAGTCCAGATCGTCGCCACGGTGGTCTCCCTCGACCCCGACATCGACCCGGATATCCCGTCCATGATCGGCGCCTCGGCAGCCCTGGCTCTGTCGGGCGTGCCCTTCAACGGGCCCATCGGTGCGGCGCGCGTGGGTTACAATGACGGCCAATATCTGCTGAATCCCGGCCTGGCCGCGGTGAAGGAATCCCAACTCGACCTGGTGGTCGCGGGTACTGAAAGCGCCGTGCTCATGGTTGAGTCGGAGGCCCAGGAACTGTCTGAAGACGTCATGCTGGGCGCCGTGATGTTCGGCCACGAGCAGATGCAGACGGTGATCAAAGCCATCAATGAACTGGTCGCCGTGGCCGGCAAGCCCCGCTGGGATTGGCAGCCGCCCGCCGCTGATGAAGCCCTGATCAACGCCGTGGCCGAGCTGTGTACCGCATCCATCGAACAGGCTTACACCATCCGCGAGAAGCAGGCCCGCTACGCACGCCTCGGTGAGATCCGCGCCGATGCCGTTGCCAAACTGGCCAATCCCGAGGCCGAACGCTTCTGGGAAGCGGCCAAGGTTTCCCAGGCCGTCAGTGACCTCGAATACAAGGTGGTGCGCAGCACCATCCTGGAAGGCAAGCCCCGCATCGACGGCCGCGACACCAAGACCGTGCGTCCCATCGACATCAAGGTCGGCGTGCTGCCCCGTACCCACGGTTCCGCCATCTTCACCCGCGGCGAGACCCAGGCCCTGGTGATCGCCACCCTCGGCACGGCGCGTGATGCGCAGATCATCGATGCCCTGGAAGGCGAGCGCAAGGAAGCTTTCCTGCTGCATTACAACTTCCCGCCGTACTGCGTCGGTGAGACCGGCATGGTCGGCAGCCCCAAGCGCCGCGAGATCGGCCACGGCCGCCTTGCCAAGCGCGGCGTGCAGGCGATGATGCCCGACATGAACGACTTCCCGTACACCATCCGCGTGGTGTCCGAGATCACGGAATCCAACGGCTCCAGCTCCATGGCCAGCGTGTGCGGCTCCAGTCTGGCGCTCATGGATGCCGGTGTACCCACCAAGGCACCGGTCGCCGGCGTGGCCATGGGCCTCATCAAGGAGCAGGACAAGTTCGCCGTGCTCACCGACATCATGGGCGACGAGGATCATCTCGGCGACATGGACTTCAAGGTGGCCGGCAGCGAGAACGGCGTGACTGCCCTGCAGATGGACATCAAGATCGAGGGCATCACCCGCGAGATCATGCAGATCGCCCTGACGCAGGCACACGAAGGGCGTCTGCACATCCTGGGCGAGATGAAGAAGGCGATCAGCACCCCGCGCACCGATCTGTCGGAATTTGCACCGCGCTACATCACCTTCAAGATCAACCCCGACAAGATCCGCGATGTCATCGGCAAGGGTGGCGTCACCATTCGCGCCATCACCGAGGAAACGGGCACCAGCATCGATCTGGGTGATGACGGCACCGTGAAGATCGCCTCGGTCGACAAGGCAGCCGGCGAAGAGGCGCGCCGTCGCATCGAGCAGCTGACGGCTGAGGTGGAAGTGGGCAAGGTCTATGAAGGTCGTGTGGCCAAGCTCATGGACTTCGGTGCCTTCGTCACCGTGCTGCCGGGCCGTGACGGACTGGTGCATATCTCCCAGATCTCCCACGAGCGCGTGGAGAACGTGGCCGACAAGCTTTCCGAAGGCCAGACCGTGCGCGTGAAGGTGCTCGAGATCGACAAGCAGGGCCGTATCCGCCTGTCCATGAAGGCCATCGAGCCGGGCGAATAAGTCTGCCCGGCAGCGAGTCAAAAGGGACCCTGCGGGGTAATGCCGGTCAGTTAATCTGACCGGCATTTTTGTTTCTGGGGTTCAAAGTTGGATATTTCTGGGGTTTTCGTTTAACGGCTCGGGGGTAGGTACGTTCGCGCCGGTGGGGCAAGACAAAGGCGGGCGCATCTCCGTCAAGGCGTTGATCACCTCTGGGATCTTGCTGGGGGAGACGGCGGGTAGCACGGTCAGTTGCTTGATGAGAAAAGCAGCGGTCCGGGTGAAGCTCAGCTCGTTGGGTTCGACGCCCTTCAAGGAGTAGGCCATCTGCGCCATCTGAAAGCGCAGCAGGTTGTAAGCCAACAGCACGCCCCACAGCTCCTGGCGCACCATGTCGGGTTTCTTGCTGCGCAGGGTCAGGCGATTGTGCAGCAGGT
>JBAYQE010000055.1:0-17347 GCA_041677345.1 Thiohalomonadaceae bacterium | reverse complement strand
GACCCGCTGGTGACCATCGGTCCGAACGGCACCATCACCGACGTGAACGCGGCCACGGAGAAGGTCACCGGATGCTCGCGCGAGGAACTCATCGGTACCGATTTCTCGGACTACTTCACCGAGCCGGAGCGTGCCCGGGCAGGTTATCGCCAAGCCTTCGAACAAGGTTTCGTCATCGACTATCCGCTGGAACTCCGTCGAGCCGACGGACATGTCACGCCGGTGCTCTACAATGCCGCTGTCTATCGTGACGAGCACGGTGCGGTCGTAGGCGTGTTCGCAGCAGCACGGGACATCACTGCGCGCAAGCAAGCGGAGAAAGAGGCGCTGCGCCTCGGCCGCCGCAACGAACTGTTGCTGCAGTCGGCGGGCGAAGGCATTTATGGTCTGGATACGAGCGGCCGGTGCACCTTCGTCAATCCGGCCGCAGCGGCCATGCTGGGCTATACGCCTGATGAACTGATCGGGCGTGACTTGCATCAGGTCATCCATCACTCGCGTGCGGATGGCAGCCCCTATCCACTGCGCGACTGTCTGGTACAGAAGGCCTATGCGGAAGGGATGGTGTACCGTGGTACCGATGAGGTGTACTGGCGGCACGACGGCAGCGCCTTTCCCATCGAATACGTGAGTACGCCCATCCGGGAGGAGGGCAAGGTGACGGGGGCCGTGGTGACCTTCCTCGATATCACCGAGCGCAAGGCGGCCGAGCGGACGTTGCGCCGGCTCAACCAGGAACTGGATCAACGGGTCAAGGCACGTACGGCAGAACTGGAAGCTGCCAACAAGGAATTGGAAAGCTTCAGTTATTCGGTCTCACACGACCTGCGGACGCCGCTGCGTGCCATCGATGGGTTCTCCAAGATCCTGCTTACGGAATACGAGGCGCAGCTGGACGAAGACGGTAAGCGGCTGCTGCGGGTGATTCGCGAGAACACCGAGCGCATGGCCCAACTGATCTCCGACATCCTCACCTTCTCGCGCACCGGCCGCGCGGAATTGAAGAAGCTGCCTGTGGATATGACCGCGCTGGTGCGGGAGGTGTGGGAGGAAGTGCGCCAGGTGGAACCGGAACGTACCTATGATTTCCGTCTGGAGGAGCTGCCCCTTGCCGAAGTGGATCGCGCCCTGCTGCGCCAAGTACTCATGAACCTGTTGACCAACGCCACCAAGTTCACGCGCAGCCGGGAGGTGACGCGTATCGAGGTGGGGTGTGAAGTGACCGATACGGAGCTCATCTACCATGTGCGTGACAACGGCGTGGGGTTCGACATGCGCTATGTGGACCGGTTGTTCGGCGTGTTCCAGCGCCTGCACAGCGCCGCGGAGTTTGAAGGTTCAGGTATCGGATTGGCCGTGGTGAAGCGCATCGTGGTGCGCCACGGTGGGAGGGTATGGGCAGAAAGTGAACTGGACCACGGCGCGACTTTTTTCGTGGCCTTGCCGAAGGCCGGGACAACCGCATGACCAGAGCGACCATGCCGATCTCCATCCGTCCGCGGTCGTGCATGGCTCCGCGGGTACGCCGCCATGAATGATACAGCCAAGTCCCTGAAGATCCTGTTGCTCGAGGACACACCGTCGGATGCGGCACTGGTGGAGTACGAGCTGCGTTCCGCAGGTTTGTCATTTACCACCTTGCGGGTGGAGAGTCGCGACCAATTCACGCGTGCACTGGTCGAGTTCGCACCCGATCTCATCCTCGCCGATTTCAAGCTGCCCGCCTTCGACGGTCTCTCGGCGCTGGAGATCGCCAGCGCCCGGGGTGACGACGTGCCCTTCATATTCGTGACCGGTGCCATGGGCGAGGAGGTGGCCATCGAGTCCTTGCGCCGCGGTGCCACCGATTATGTGCTCAAGGACCATCTCTCCAAGCTCGCGCCGGCGGTGGAGCGGGCACTACAGGAGGCTCAGGCACGTCGCCAGCGCCGCGCGGCCGAAGAAACATTGCGCGAACGGGTCGAGGAACTGGAACGACTCAACCGTCTCATGGTCGGTCGTGAGCTGAGGATGGTCGAGTTGAAAAAAAAGAACCAAGCGCTGCAGGAGACTGTGGAGGAATTGCAGCGCCGGCTCGCCGCGTGTGCTCCGGGCGGGCCGGCATGCCAGTAGACGTGAGGGATCCCAGGCCGGCCATGA
Source organism: Thiohalomonadaceae bacterium (assembly GCA_041677345.1). GTDB lineage: Bacteria > Pseudomonadota > Gammaproteobacteria > Thiohalomonadales > Thiohalomonadaceae > JALOAT01. Next base: position 15,208 of record JBAYQE010000055.1, on the reverse strand, counting down.
CAAGGGTGTGCCGCTTTCATTGAATAACCGAGGGGTAACGCCGCAAGGCAGGTGTGCCCTCAGCGGCTGGTGATGCTGCTTGAGTTGACAGCGCGCCGCTGTGCCAGTCCCGATGTTTTCCGGGAGGGCAGGTATGATCCACTCCATGCGAAACCCGATTCATCCCATGCACACGGTGACCGCCCGCGAACTCGCCAGACAGGGCAGTGCCGCAGCGACACTGCTGCAGGCGGCCGGTGTCACGGAACGACAGGTGGTGGCCGTGATCTCGCCATCACCGGCCGTGGTATGTGTGCTGGCACATGCCACGGCGTCGCTGGGGGCGGCGTTGCTGCCACTCGATCCGGCCCTGCCAGAAACCGTGCTCGAACACCTGTTGGTGCAGACGGGTGCCGGCACGGTCGTCGCGCCGCGGCCCTATGCCGCTCGCCGCCACATCGAGCCGGCTGCAGTCCTTGCCTGCGCACGGGGCGCGACGCCGCCGCCGTCGCGGCTTGCCGCGGACGATATCGCGCTGATGGTGGCGACCAGCGGCAGCAGCGCCGAACCGAAGGCCGTCATGCTGACGGCGCACAACCTGCGGGCGGCGGCACTGGCCGCGGCGGCACGTACGCCGCTGCGTCCGGGTGATCGCTGGCTGGCCTGTTTGCCGCTGTTCCACATCGGTGGCTATTCCATCCTGGTGCGCTGTGCCCTGGCCGGTGCCGAGGCGCTGCTGCAGCAGAGGTTCGATGCTGAACGGGTGTGGCATGCGTTGCGCACCCAAGGCATCACCCATCTCTCGCTCGTCCCGACCATGCTGACGCAACTGCTGGAGCTCACGCCTCAGGCTCCCCCGCCGAGCTTGCGCCACGTGCTGGTCGGCGGTGCGGCGCTGTCCGGTGAACTGGCCGAGCGTGCCGTACGGCACGGCTGGCCGCTGCAGCCTAGCTACGGCATGAGCGAGACCGCCTCGCAGGTGGCGACACTCGCACGCCTGGTGCCGCCATGGCGCCCGGGCCTGGTAGGCCAACCGCTCCCCGGCGTCGAGGTCCGACAGCGTGCGGACAGGCGACTCGAGGTGCGTGGGCCCATGGTCATGGCAGGCTATGCCAATCCCGCGCACCGGCGCGGCGTGGGACTGGTGGATGGCTGGTTCGTGACGAACGACCTGGCACAGATCACCGGTGATGGAGAACTGGTGATCAGTGGCCGCGCCGATGCGGTGATCATCAGCGGGGGCAAAAAGGTGCAGCCGGTCTGGGTGGAGGAGGCCTTGGTGCACTGTCCGGGGCTCGACGCCGTGTGCGTGGTCGGACGAAGCGATGCCGTATGGGGTGAGCTCGTCACCGCAGTCTACAGCGGGGCGTGGGATGCCGAGACCCTGCTGTCATGGTGCCGTAACAATGTGCGCAGCAGGTTGCGACCCCGGGCGGCGCTGCGCCTCCCGAGGTTGCCGCTGCTGAGCAACGGCAAACCGGATCGCCAGGCGCTGCGCGCGTTGGCGGCGGGTGACGACGTGGTGCGCATGCAGGCGAAAGACAGCCCGGCACCGCGTTGCGAGGACACGGAGATCGCAAAGGAATGAACAGTCCCCACTGCGATGAGCCGCACTGCTGAAAGCATTTAACCACAGGGAACACGGGGGCACGGGGAAGGGATTCGATTGGCTGTGGGAGCGGGCTTCTGCTCGCGCCGGATCTCAGAATTCAGGCGTCAGTCCAAGCCCGGGGGCGGCATGGAGTAGCAGCTGCCCCTGGCGCACCACCGGAGCATCGGCGACGTCGTCGGCAAGCCAATCCAGGGTGGCCAGGCCGTGGCTTACATCGGGTGCCAGGGCGGCAGCGAGGTGGGCAGCCGCGGTGACCCCCACGGCCGAATCTACCACCGAGGTAAGCACCACCTCGACCCCCGCGCTGTGCGCACGGTTGACCAACGCGCGCGTGGCCAGCATGCCGCCGATGCGTGCGGGTTTTACCACCAAGCGGCGTACCGCTCCGGCGGCGAGCAGTGCATTGGCACCGAACTGCGGGAGCGACTCATCGACCGCGATGGCATAGGGCAGCTCCCGCTGCAATGCATGCAATTGCTGCAGGGTGGGCCGTGCCAGCGGCTCTTCGACCGCATCGATCGGCAGCACCGCTATCCGCTCCAGGAATTCCCGGGCCGTGTCCTCGCGCCATGCGCGATTGGCATCGAGCCGCAGGCGCAGGCGACCCGCGGTGGCGGCATTCACATCCTGTAGCAGCTCGAGTTCGCGGGCGGCAGCGGCGACCCCCACTTTGATCTTGGCGATGCGGTACCCCTGGGCGAATGCCGCAGCGGCGCGCTTTCCTGTGTGCTCATCCAGTGCACCGAGTGCTGCGTTGACGCCAACGGCCGGGATGAAGGTCGGTGCACCAAGCTGCACCATGAGCGGCAGCTGGTTGCGGCGCGCTGCCAAATCGAACAGCGCGGTCTCCAGGGCCCAGCGCACCTCCGGAACGGGGATGGCCGTGCAGCGTAGCTGCCATGCGTCACTGTCACCGGACCACGTCAGTACATCGGTCAGTGCGCCAGCCATGCGTGCGTGGTGCGCCGGGTCTGAACTCGGCAGCGGGGCGCAGTCGCCCCAACCGATCATTCCGTCATCACTGGTGAGCGACAACAGGGTGCCGCGACGTTCGTGCAAGACAGCGCTAGCCGCCGCCCAGGGCCGCTTGAGCGGCAGGGCATACGGATGCAGGGCGGCGCGGAGGCGCATGGGTCAGGGACGACGGCGGAACTTCCCGAAATCCGGCGGGCGCTTTTCCAGCCAGGCATCACGACCTTCCTGGCCTTCCGTCGTCATGTAGAACAGGCCGGTGGCGTTGCCGGCCAGTTCCTGAATGCCGGCGAGGCCGTCGGTATCGGCATTGAAACCCGCCTTGATCATGCGCAGCGCCGTGGGCGAGAGCTTCAGCATCTCGCGGCACCAGGCCACCGTCTCCTCCTCGAGCCTGTGGAGCGGTACCACCGCATTGACCAGCCCCCAGTCCAGTGCGGTCTGTGCGTCGTACAAGCGGCACATGAGCCAGATCTCCTTCGCCCGCTTCATGCCGATGGTGCGCGCCATCAGGCCTGCGCCGAGACCGGCATCGAAGCTGCCGACGCGTGGACCGGTCTGGCCGAAGCGGGCGTTGTCGGCGGCGATGGTCAGGTCACACACCAGATGCAGCACATGGCCGCCGCCGACGGCATAACCGGCCACCATGGCCACCACCGGTTTGGGCAGGCGGCGGATCTGCATCTGCAGGTCGAGCACGTTGAGATGGGGGGTGCCGGAGGCGGCATCGTGATATCCGCCGTCATCACCGCGGACCTTTTGATCCCCCCCGGCGCAAAAGGCGTCTGCACCGACCCCGGTGAAAATGATCACGCCGACCTGCGGATCGCGGTGGGCGCGGGCGAAGGCATCCTGCAGTTCCATCACCGTCTCCGGGCGGAAGGCGTTGCGTACCTGTGGACGGTTGATGGCGATGCGCGCGATACCGTCGCAGGTGTGGTAGAGGATGTCGCTGAAATCGGTGCCGGGCACCGGCTGCCATGCGCATTGCGCGGCCGGGATTGCGCTCATGCCTTCGGACTCCTTGCTTGCGTATGAAAGGCGCGAGTACGCGCGAGACTGTATGTGCGGTCGATGGGGACGTGCACGATGCGCAACTGCGTCGACGCATGGGCAGCACAGGCCGCGGCGACGGCGGCGGTCACGGTTTCCGCACGCGTGTAGTCGAGGCCAAACGCCCGCGCCACGTGTGCGGGATCGACGGCCTGCGGGGTCAGCCAACCCCGTTCAAACTCAGGCAGGGCCGCCTGAGGCAGATGATCGAAGATACCGCCGCCGCCGTTGTCGAGCAGCACGACGGTAAGAGGACAATGCTGCCCCAGCGCGAGGGCGTTGAGGTCGTGCAGGAAGGCGAGGTCACCGACGACTGCCACGGTGGGGCCGAGGGCGGTGGCGATGCCGCAGGCGGTGGCGATGTTGCCGTCGATGCCGCTGACGCCGCGGTTGCCGAACAGGCGCAGCGGGGCAGGGGTGACGCCGGCGAACCAGTCGGCTGCACGCACCGTGAGTGAATTTCCGAGGAACAGCGGCGCTTGCGCAGGCAGCGCATGCATGAGTGCGCGCAGCACGGCGCCTTCGAAGTTCGTTTCGCCGCGGCAGGCCTCGGCGGCCGCGCTGCGCGCCGCCTGGTCCAGGGCGACGGCCTGTTCCAGCCAACCCTCAGGCGCTGCGCCACCGTCCAGGGCGTGGCACAGGGCCGCCGGGTCGGCGTACAGCAGGTGACTGGCGTTTCCGGCAGGATCGGCGACCCGCGGATGGTCGCTTACCGCCACCTGGACCCCAGCGCAGCGCGCCAGCCAGTCGTTGACGGCGCGCGATACGGGCGTGCCGCCGAAACGCAACACCCAGGCCGCGGCCGGGGCGCTGCGCGCGACACTGTCGGGGTGGTGCAGGACGTTGCCCAGCGCGAGCGAACCGCAGCGCAGACCCGACAACACATCGGCGAACAAGGGCACGTTCAGCCGCTGCGCAAGCCCAAGGATGGCCGTGCGCGTGACGGCCCCCAGGTGTTGCGGTCCGCACACGATGGCGCCCGGGCCATCGGCGACAAGGCGCTCCAGGATGGCAAGCGCCGCGGCGTCGGGGTGCATGGTCGTGCCGAGGCGTTGCGGGACGCGCGCCGACCGTGTCAGCGCCGGCACCTCTTCCGGCACCAGCGGCTCGCGCAGCGGCACATTCCAGTGCACCGGACCGGGTAGTGGAGTGAGGGTGAGTGCGACGCTGCGTGCGGCGAGGCCGGCCAGCCAGGCCGTGTCGTCCTCGGCCGGTGGCAGCTGATGGAAAGCGCGTACGTGACGGCCGAACAGGCCCAGCTGATCCATGGTCTGGTTGGCGCCGCAGTCCTGCAGCTCGGGTGGGCGATCGGCGGAGAGCAGTATCAGCGGGACGCGCCCCATGTCGGCCTCGACGACCGCCGGCAGCCAGTTGGCAATGGCCGAACCGGAGGTGGCGATGAGCACGGCCGGCAATGCCTCGGCCCGTGCCAGGCCAAGCGCGAAGAAACCGGCCGCACGCTCGTCCACGCTCACGTGTACGGTGAGCAGTGGATGGCGTAAGGCCGCCAGGGCCAGCGGCGTGGAGCGTGAGCCGGGAGCGAGCACCACCCGGCGGACACCGGCCGCGGCGAGGCCGTCGAGTAGGGCCCAGGCCCAGCGATAGTTGCGTGCGGCGGTGTCGGTCATGGAGCGGGGTCCAGTACTTCCAGCATGGTCTGCAGCTTCAGCTCCGTTTCCGCCAGTTCGGCGGCGGGATCCGAGGCGGCGACGATGCCTGCACCGGCCCATAACACGGCGCTGTCGGCCTGCAGCCAGGCGGAGCGCAGCACCACCACCGCGGCACCGTCGCCGTTGCGATCGAGCCAGCCTGCGACCCCGGTGTAGAGACCGTCCCTGTGCTCGCCGCAGGCGCGGAGCCAATCCCGCGCTGCCGCATCCGGCGTACCGAGCACCGCCGGTGTCGGATGCAGTGTGCGTGCGGCGTCCAGCAGGCCGATCCCGGCACGCAGTGTGCCTTGCAGCGGCGTCCAGAGGTGCTGCACGAACCGCAGCGATAGCAGGGAGGGTTGGGCCGCGTATTCCACGGCGCTACACAAGCGCGCCATGCGTTCCTTGATGGCATCGACCACCAGCGCATGCTCGTGCCGCTCCTTGGGCGAGGCGAGTAACGCGGTGCGCGCCGCCTGCGGTGCATCGGTTTGGCGCCTCGTGGTACCGGCGAGGGCATGGCAGATGAGGCTGTCACCTTGCTTGGTGGCGAGCAGCTCGGGGGTCGCTGCCACTACCCGGCCACCGTCGTGGGGCAGGGACAACACATGACAGGCGGGATACATGCTTGCCAGGCGCGCGGTGACGCCTGCCACGTCCACCGGATGCGACAGTTGCGCGCGCAACCGGCGTGCCAGCACCACCTTGGTCAGGCGACCGGCTCGGATCGCCGCGCGCGCGGCTGTCACCCGGGCCAGCCAGGTATCGGCGTCGGGCGTGGTGTGCCGGGTGACCACATGGCCGTGCCCGCCAGGCGACGGCGTGAACAGGTGGCGTACTGCATCCAACCACTGCGCAACGATCTGCTGAGGCGGCTGTGTGCCGCGGCGTGACGTGAGGACAAGACCCCAGCCGTGATGGTCGTGGCGCAACAAGGCGCGCGGCAACCTCAGCGTCGGCTGGGCACTTTCCGTGGCGGGCGGCAGCGTGAAGAACGCGAGCGGTGCCAGTGCAGGGTCGCCCAAGCAGACCCACCGCCTGCAGTCCTGCCCCCAATGCACCACCGCGTTCTCGGTGTAGCGCACCGCCACACCGCTGCCATACAGGGCCGGTTCACCACCGGGGCCCTGCCAGCGTGTATCGCCGCCAGCCGGGAAGCCCTCCTCGAGGGGCGTGCCGGGCAGCCGCAGGGCAAGCGATACCAGGCAGTCGGGCGCGGTCGTGCTCAGTTGGGGGAGGGCCGCCGCGGCCTCTGCGTGCAACCGGCGACAGAGGGCGTCGACACCGGCTGGCAATCCGTGCGCGCGCGATCCTCGTACCGGGGGCGGCCCCGGCCTGACGACGGCCGGCATCAGTACAGCATCCCCAGCGCGAGCATCAGGGCAAAGGCCAGTGCGGCCTGTGCCGTTTGCGCCAAGTGCAGGTTGAGTGCGGGCCCGGCCAAGCCGCACAGCAGGCGGCGTGCCAGGGTGAGACTGAACGGCAGGGTCAGCATGGTCAGCCAGACACCGTTGCGGCCCCAATGCGCCAGCAGGGGCAGACCGGCATAGGGCAGCAGCATCAGTACCGCATAGACCCGCCGTGCCCACGGATCATTCAGCAGGGTGGCCAGGGTGCGCCGGCCGGCGCGTCGATCCGTTTCGCGGTCGCGCAGGTTGTTTACCAGCAATACCGCGGCGGCTGGCAGCCCCAGTGCAGCGCCGGTCAGCCAGGCCCCGGGCGAGACGCTACCGGCCTGCAACCAATAACTGCCCGCCACCGCCAACAGACCAAAAAACACCCAGACGAACAGCTCGCCCAGGGGGGTATGGGAAATGGGGCGCGGTCCACCGGAATACGCCTGGGCGGCAAGCAGCGAGGCACAGCCGATGGCGAGGATGAATGCACCGCCGACCACGACCAGATAGCACCCCAGCAGCAGGGCCAAGGCAAAGGTGATACGTGCCGCCGTACGCACGTGGCGGGCACTGGCCCAGCCGGCCGCGGTGACGCGCAGGGGGCCGACACGATCGACGCCATCATTGCCGAGTTCGAAATCGGCGGCATCGTTGTGCAGATTGGTTCCAATCTGGATCAGCAAGGCCGCCAGCAAGGCCGCGAGGGCGGGGCCCCAGAGCAGGGGGGCCTGTTCGGCCCACGCCAAGGCGGTACCGGCAAGTACCGGGGCGGCGGCCAGCGGCAGGGTGCGCGGTCGCGCAGCGATGCTCCAGATACGCCAGGCAGAGGGGACGGCGGAGGGGACGGTGGACAAAGGGGCAGTCATGTCTCGGCTTGAAAGGCGGCGAACCGGCCGCGCCAGGATTCGTCGATGGGCACAGCCTGGAAATTATTCATCGAAATCAACACGATCGTCAGTTCGGCACGCACGCAGAGGGTCTCGTTACGCATGCCCTCGATGCGGAGCTGTACCGACGTCTTGCCTATGGCAGCCACGGCAAGACGGAAGGTGAGCGTATCACCGAAACGTGCCGGGGTGCGAAAGTCGGCCTCCAGGCGTACCACAGGAAGGCCGAGACGGTGCTCTTCCATGAGGGTACGGAAACCGATGCCGATGCCTTCGGCGAACCAGTCCTCGACCACTTCGTTGAAGAGTTCGGCATAGCGTGGATAAAAGACAATGCCAGCGGGATCGCAGTGGGAGAAGCGGATCCGTTTGGCGCGCTCGAAAGCCATCAACTGTGCTCCTTCAGACCGGGTCAATCCCGGCCGTGGTTACCAGGCCGACGGCGGCTCATGGCAGCACAATCCTGCCAGGGATGCTGCCGCCGCGAGTGTATACGATGCCACCTGTCGTCCACCTTGATATGTGTCAGAGACGCGAAAGAAGGCTCGGGCCCGACCCGGGCCTTGCAGGAGCCGATCCCGTGGAGGGGCGTGCCAGCCGACCGTCATCGACGCATCGTGCCGCTACGTAAGCACCAGCACGTCGCAATCGCTGCTCGCGAGCACGCGGCGTGCCACACTGCCGAGGAGCAGTTCTTCTGCCAGGGTCTGGTCACGCTTGCCCATGACGATGAGGTCGGCCCCGATCGCCGCCGCCTGGTCCAGGATCAGGGGTGCCGCCTCGCCCAGTTCGGCCACGGCCTCGCACCGGCCCGCATCAGCCCCGGCATCTCCGATCAGTGCGTGCAGGGCGTCGATGGAAAACTGCCGCGCCTTGTCGCGGTAGTCCTGGATGCGGTCTTCCGGTACGCCGGTCAGCCAGAGCTTTGCTTCGAAGGGGATGTCGAAGGCGTGGAAGGCGGTGATCCGGGCTTCGGGCGCAAGTTGCATGGCCATGCGCAGCAATGGGCCGGAAACGGGCGTGAAGTCCATGGGCACCAATACACGCCGGTAGGCGTGCGCCGGCTCCCGATTGACCGTCAGTACCGGCTGCTGGCTTTTGCGCAGCAGACGTTCCGCCGTGCTGCCGATGAGCAGATCGCGCACGGGATTGGCACCTCGCGCACCCACCACCAGCAGGTCGGCCGCTTCGGATCCCGCCAGGATCCCATCCACCACATGGCCAAGGTGTACGCCCGTGCCGGGCCGCACCCCGGTCTCAGCCGCCACGGCGGTGGCCAGTTTCTCCAACTGCGTGCGTGCATCTTGCAGGATCCGCTTCTCTACGTCGGTGGGAGAGGGGAACAGGGGGCGCAGGGATTCCAGGGCGGGGCTGTGCACGATGTGCAGCAGTTCCAATCGTGCACGCTGCTCCATGGCGAGTCTGGCGGCACGGTGCACGGCCTTGGACCCGGACCCGGTGAAATCGGTGGCAGCCAGGATGTCCTGTATGGCGCTCATGGTGTGCATCCCATGTTCTGGACCAGGTTCAGGCCGTGGCGGAAGTCTGGCGGTTCCGCAGGTTCAGCCACCGTACGGTCATTTTTTCCAGTTCGGCAAATGAGAATACCAGTGCACCCGCGAGGATTACCCGCGACCATTCCCACGTGGTCAGCGGTGTCGACTTGAAGACCGCCTGCAAAGCCGGGGTAGCGGTATAGGCGAATTGCAACAGGGCACAGCCGGCGATGGCGAGGAGCACATAGGGATTGCCCAGCAGCCCATCGCGCGAGAGTACCGAGCGCAGGATGTGCCGGCTGTTGATGAGATAGAACATCTCCGCCACCACGATGGTGCTCACTGCGATGGTGCGTGCTTTCTCCAGGCTCGCCCCATGCTCGAGTTCCCACAGGAACAGTCCGAGGGCCCCCGTCGCCATCAGCAATGAGACCATTACCAACCGCCAGACGAAGAACCAGGACAACAGCGATTCGAGTGGATCACGGGGTGGGCGGCGCATTACGTCCTCCTCGGCGGGCTCGAAGGCAAGGGCAAGCCCGAGCGTGCTGACGGTTGCCATATTGATCCACAGCACCTGGGCGGGGGTGAGCGGCAATACAAAGTTGAACAGTATGGCCGTAATCACCACCAGTGCCTCGCCGCCGTTGGTGGGCAGCATGAACAGGATGAACTTGCGGATGTTGTCGTAGATACCGCGGCCTTCGCCTACCGCATTGCTGATGGTCGCGAAGTTGTCGTCGGTGAGCACCATGGCCGCGGCCTCCTTGGCCGCCTCGTTTCCCTTGAGGCCCATCGCCACACCGACGTCGGCACGCTTGAGCGCAGGCGCGTCGTTGACGCCGTCACCGGTCATGGCGACCACGTGTCCGGCAGCCTGCAAGGCTTCCACCAGGCGTAGCTTGTGCTCGGGACTGGTGCGGGCGAACACGTCCACGTGGGGCGCGTAGCGGCGTAGCTCCTCGTCGCTCAGCACCTCGATCTCGGGGCCGGTGAGCGCCGGTTTGTCGACGCCGATGCCCATGCGCGCGCCGATGGCGCGTGCGGTTTCGACGTGGTCGCCGGTGATCATCTTCACGCGGATGCCCGCCTCGGCGCACTCGGCCACAGCCCGGATGGCTTCCTCGCGGGGTGGGTCGATGATGCCCACGAGGCCCATGAGGGTGAAACCGCCGCGCAGGTGTGAGAAGCGTACTTCCCGCTGCGCCGGGTCAGTGGCCTTTACGGCGATGGCGAGGATACGCAGCCCACGTGCGGCGGCCTCGGAACCACGCTCGTGCCACCATGCTGTATCGATGGGTTGGCCGTCGCCTTGCCATTCGCACATGTCCATGATGCGTTCGGGTGAACCCTTCACGTAGATGAACCCACGGCCTTCGTGGTCATGGTTGAGGGTGGCCATGAGCCGGTGCTGTGATTCGAAGGGAATGACGTCGGTACGCGGCAGTGCCCCACGTTCGGTCGCCGGATGGAGACCGAGCTTGTAGGCGAGGGTGAGTAACGAGCCTTCCGTGGGATCCCCCTCCAATTGCCAGGCACCTTCACGATTGTGCAGTTGCGCGTCGTTGCACAGCACCAGAGCACGTCCGATGTGGGCGAGTTCGGGATGCTTCTCGGGCGTGACCGGTCCACCGTCCAGGTGTACGGCGCCGTCGGGCACGTAACCTACGCCGGTTATTTCGAATACCTTGGTGGCCGTGATGAGTTGCTGCACGGTCATTTCGTTACGCGTGAGCGTGCCGGTCTTGTCGGAGCAGATCACGGTGACTGAACCCAAGGCTTCCACGGCGGGCAGGTGCCGGATGATGGCATTGCGCCGGGCCATGCGCTGCACGCCGAGCGCCAGGGTGATGGTCATGATCGCGGGCAGCCCCTCGGGGATGGCGGAGGCTGCCAGGGCCACCGCCATGAGGAACATTTCGCTGGCAGGTTCGCCGCGCCAAACGATGCCGGTGAAGAAGGTGAGCACCGCCATGATCACGATGGCTATGGCAAGCCAGCGCCCGAAGCCGTCGATCTGGCGCAGCAACGGCGTGGTGACCGTCTGCACTTCCTTGAGCATGGCGCCGATGCGGCCAAGCTCCGTCCTGGCGCCGGTGGCCACCACCACGCCGGTGGCCAGGCCCGAGGAGAGGAGCGTGCCCGAGTAGAGCATGCAGCGGCGATCACCCAGCGCCGCTTCGGCGGGTACAGGGGCGAGGGCCTTTTCCACCACTTCCGATTCACCGGTGAGGATGGCCTCGTTCACACGCAAGGCCTTCTCGCTTACCAGGCGCAGATCGGCCGGTACCTTGTCGCCCGAGGCGAGTACCACCAGGTCGCCAGGTACCAGCGCTTCGGCCGGGATTTCCATGCGCTCACCGTCCCGCACCACGGTGGCATGCAGTGAGAGCATGCGCCGGATGGCGTCCAGCGCCTGTTCGGCCTTGCCTTCCTGGATGAAGCCGATCAGGGCGTTGATGATCACGGCCGCGAGCAGTACCGACGTATCCACCAGGTGACCGAGGGCGAGGGTGATCGCGGCGGCGGCCAGCATCACGTAGATGAGGACGTTGTGGAACTGGTGAGCAAATCGTAGCCAAGCCGAACGCCGGGGCGGAGGAGGGAGGAGGTTGGGGCCGACCCGCCGCAGGCGCTCGGCGGCCTCCGCAGCCGAAAGGCCGCTAAGCTCATCGGTCTCCAGACGCTGAACCGTCTCGTCAATGGCCAGGTTGTGCCAGTCGATGGCCGGCAGTTCGGGGGAGGTTATGTCAGCCACGGCCAGCACGCCTTTCCCCGGGCGCAAAAGGCATGGGCAACGAGGGTGTAAGCCGGGCCATGTCCAAGGCCGGTTCGCGGGTGATGGCTGTTGTGATGAGAGTGACGCTCAAGGGCACGTTTGTTCTCATTTATTTGCGTCCGTCGGCCACGCGCGGCAAACGGAGCCAAGCGGTGAAAGCGCACTATAAATGCTACGTCGGATCGTGTCGAACGTATGGAATTTGCAAAGAAAACCAGGCACTGCGCCTAAAAACCGGCACCGATCGCATGGGTTTTACGTGTCCGCACGGATAAAGACCTTTGTGGTTAGGTGGGATTTCGGCAAAGCAAGGATTTAAGCATGTCTCTTCATAGCGTGCGCGACCGCAACGGCGTGCCGAAGGGCTAGCTTCGAGACAGTCGATTGAATTCCTCGAACCCTTACGAGGAGGTGCCATGCTCGAGCGCGAAGCGGACGAGTTGGATCAAGCCAGCCTGGCGACGATCGAACAGATCGAAAATTCGATCTCGGGGATCCGTGAGAAACTGCACGGCGAGACCAGTGACATCTGCGTGGATTGCGGCCAGCCGATCCCGGAGGAACGGCTGGCCGCGGCCTTGCGTAGCGGCATATCGGTGCAGCGTTGCATCCACTGTGCTGCACTGGCTGAACGAAAAGGTGCGCTGTACCGCCGCACGGACGACTAAGCAACCAGCCACGCAGGCAGCAACAAACCCCGGGCTTGCCCGGGGTTTTTCTTGGCACGGCCGGGCCCGTCGGAGGTGTCATGGCCCGGTCCTGGGGGCTCTGCGTTGAAAGTCACGATATGTGCATAATGCATATTATGTTAAATAGGCTACACGGCCTATAGCGATGCAAACCTGCCAGTGTGTCTTTTGGCTAACGCATCGGGAGTAAGGCCAAAGCAGTAAACATGGGCGCAATCCGGCCAGGATTTTCTCTAGGATTCTTGCGCCCCTCAAATTTTCACCTGTTCATCAAGCTGACCGCCAAACCCAGGTGGGTATAGTCCACTGAGCAGCTGACACGTTTTCCTCTTGCTCTAAAAGTGCAACGCGCGGAACTTCCGTTGCGTCTCGTTCCAGAACCGCGGCTTGTGCCATAACAAGCTCGGCAATCCGCCTGGTGATTTCCCGTTCCCAGTGATGATCAGCGGTATGATGCTCTTCTCCTTCCTCGTGCTGCTCGTGCTCTATGCCACCCGGACGACCAAGTCGCGCGGGCGTTCAAGCGCGCTCGTATCACTGGGCAGACTCCTCCCCTGGCCGCCTTTCGGACTTAGTGAAACGCGGAATGAAGCCACCCTGGCTTTCTCAGTACACGGTGGCCAAAAACGCGTGGTTTTCTGTCCGCGTTCACAACAAACCGTTTGTGTGGAAGAAAATGGCGGCACGTCCATGTGCCGCGGCAAACACCGCTTAAATCAACGTTTCTCTAAGTCCGACAGGCTGCGAGACATTGCCATCGGATCCGGGGGCCAGCAGAATCATGTCCGTTCGCCGATCATATAAACGGCGCGTCCAGCGGATCGAAGCCATGGAACAGAAGCAACGTACTTTCTCGGTTTGGTATTTTGTGCTCGCCCTGCTGTTGCTGATGTCGGTGCAGAGCTACCTGTCCGCGCCTCATCAGGAGAACCTCGCCTACAGCGAATTCAAGGCGCTGCTGTACGCGGACAAGCTGGAAGCGGTGGAACTCGGTGAGCGCGTGATCCAGGGGACGTTCACCGCTGCGGGTCTTGAAGGATTGCTGCCCAGGCAAACACTCGATCAGCTGAGGCGTATTGGCGATGAGCGCTATCGCTTCGTCACGGCACGTGTGGAGGATCCCGAACTGGTGCACGAACTCCAGGCGGCCAGGATACGTTTCGAGGGTGTGCCCGAGAACCGCTGGCTGCCAACCCTCCTCGGCTGGGTTGTCCCCCTGGTCCTCCTCTTCGCTCTGTGGAGTGTGCTCATCAAGCGCATGCGCGGGTTCGGCAGCGGCATGTTGGAGATCGGCAAGAGCAAGGCCAAGGTATACATGGAGCAGCAGACCGGAGTCACTTTCAACGACGTGGCGGGTGTGGACGAAGCCAAGGAAGAGCTCGAAGAGGTGGTGGGCTTTCTCAAGGACCCCAAGCGTTATGGCCGCCTCGGCGCGCATATCCCCAAGGGGGTGTTACTGGTTGGCCCCCCGGGAACCGGCAAGACGCTGCTGGCACGCGCGGTCGCAGGCGAGGCCGGTGTCCCGTTCTTCTCCATCAACGGTTCCGAATTCGTGGAAATGTTTGTCGGAGTCGGTGCGGCACGGGTGCGCGATCTGTTTCAGCAGGCACGCACCCAAGCCCCGGCAATCATTTTCATCGATGAGCTCGATGCGCTGGGGCGTGCACGCGGCGCCTTTCCACAGATGGGCGGCCATGACGAGAAGGAACAGACGCTGAACCAACTCCTGTCGGAATTGGATGGTTTTGACCCCAGCCAGGGGCTCATCCTCCTGGCCGCGACCAACCGGCCCGAGATCCTCGACCCGGCGTTATTGCGCGCCGGACGCTTCGACCGGCAGGTGTTGGTCGATCGGCCGGATCGCCTGGGGCGCGCCGCCATCTTGCGGGTACACATGAAAAAGGTACGCCTGGCGGCAGATGTCGAAGCCGAACCCATCGCGGCACTCACCCCTGGTTTCACCGGCGCCGATCTCGCCAACCTGGTCAACGAGGCGGCGCTCCTAGCCACCCGTCGTGGCGCCGACGCGGTGACCTTGGATGATTTCAACAACGCCCTCGAACGCATCGTCGCCGGACTTGAAAAGAGGAACCGCCTGCTCAATCCCAAGGAGCGCGAGGTGGTCGCCTACCATGAGATGGGACACGCCTTGGTGGCCATGTCGCTGCCGGGCACCGACCCGGTGCACAAGGTATCGATTATTCCGCGCGGTGTCGGCGCCCTGGGTTACACGATCCAGCGTCCCACGGAAGATCGTTTTCTCATGACACGCGCGGAACTGGGCAACAAGATGGCCGTGCTGTTAGGCGGGCGTGCCGCCGAGCACCTTATCTACAAGGAGCTCTCGACGGGCGCTGCCGACGACCTGGCCAAGGTCACGGATATCGCCCGCAGCATGGTCATGCGCTATGGCATGGTGGATACGCTGGGGCACGTAGCCTACGAGACCGAGCGGCCCGCGTTTCTTCCTCACACCGGCGTGCCTGGGCCGCGGCGTGAATACAGCGAAGAGACGACGCAGGAGATCGATCGGGCCGTACGGTTCATCGTACAGGCTGCCTTCGAAAAGGCCGCGGGGATCGTAAAGGCGCGCCGCGCAGAGCTGGAGCAAGGCGCCCGCGAACTCCTCGCCCGTGAAACCCTCGATGAAGAGGACCTGCGCAAAATTGCCGGGCAAGGCGGCGTGACACCACCG
>JBAYQE010000054.1:0-17362 GCA_041677345.1 Thiohalomonadaceae bacterium | reverse complement strand
TTTCTCGGCAAGCTCGATGGTAGGTCGGGCCAATTCCTTTGGCAGCAGCAGGACCTCTACAAGAAGGACCGCGCCTTCAACATCTTCGGTGTGCCTAGCGAAGCGGCCGAGGGCGTGAGTTTCGAGGCGACCGCCGGTACCGGTTCCATTTCGGACAAACGCATTACACTCGATCGCAGGAGCGGGCAGGTGCTGGAGATCCAGGACCTCGGGATTGGTGCTGTTGCCGCGGAGAGCGTTGGGTTGCAGCGTATCGTGGGGAGTTGCGGGCGCTGAGAGCTGCGGATGGGCGGTTGTGTATCCGGAGATGTCACGTTGGCGCGCAGCGCCTACGTGACGTGCGCGGCTCGGACGTGTCACGTAGCTTCGCAACGTGACCTACGAAGACTTTGCGCCCTCTGCGTCTTTGCGTCTTTGCGTTGGGCGGTTTTCTTCACCCAAACGCTTAATGGGGCTTGCGCGGCGTAACAGTATCTACGGGGGGCAGGTCGTCTGGGGATGTTAGGTACGGCTGCGTGCGTCATGTAGGCGCGGGCCAAAGTGACGGCCGGGGGCGGATGCAAGGGGGGACTGCGGGGGCGGCGCTGCGCCCGGCGCAGAGCTCGGTGGGCTCGCATACATCAGGACGGCCGCCAATCCTGTACGGAGCAGCATGCTTCCCAGGCCTGTGGTCGCGCTCGGGAGAAGAGGCCAGTGCGGAGTTCACCGATGACAGCCGTGGTGACATGCGCTGCTTCCACGTGCGCATGGTGCCCGAATCAGCGGAGGAGGGCACCATTGTGCGCGTGCTGTGCGTCATTCGCGACATCACCCGCATACGCAATGCCGAGTCTGCCTTGCGCGATCTCGTCGCCCACCACACCACGGTCATAGAGCAGCAACGCAAGCACATCGCCCGCGAGGTCCATGACGAACTCGGCCAGGTGCTGACGGCACTCAAGACAGAACTGGCACTGACCGGCATGCGCATGGCTGGCGGTGACAGCAACGAGTTGCGCGACAGGATCGCCATCATGCAAGACCTGAGCAACTGCGCCATCCAGACAGTGCAAAATGTCACCAGGGCACTGCGCCCCGCGACGCTGGATTTAGGCATCGTGAATGCCATCGATTGGTTGGGGCGCGATTTCGAGCGGCGCACGGGCGTCCACTGCGTGCTGAATCTTCCTGAAGAGGAATTGGAACTGGAGGACGCGCTCGCCACCAACCTGTTCCGCATCGTGCAGGAGGCGCTGACCAATGTGGAACGGCACGCCGATGCCGGCACAGTTGAAGTGACCCTGAGGTGTAGTGACCGGGGCATCCACCTGTCCGTGTTGGACGATGGTGTAGGCTTCGCTGCCGAAGAGCTGGCACCACAGGCCTCCTTCGGCCTGCAGAGTGGGCGTGAGCAGCAATGCGGAACTGATAAAGTACGCGCTGGAAAACGGGATTGGGACGGTGGGTGCGGATGGTTGAAACACAACCAACGGCGGCTAAGCGGACGGAGCGGGCTCGTTCTGCGTGAGGCTACGGGCAAGTGGCCGGTATTCCAGTCCGTAGAACATCTCCAGGTAGCGGTGCAATTCCGCCCGTTCGAGATTGGTGACGTATTTCCAGAAGCCATAAACCCGTGACAGGGTCATGAGGCGTTCGGCGTAGAGCGCCCAGGTGTAGCGACTCTGCACGCGCCGTACAGCACTCTCCGAGATGCGCGTCCATGCCTGTGGATCGGCCTTGCACTGGGTGAGGAATTCGGCGACGGCGGCAGCGCTCTTCATGCCGTCGTTGGGGTCCAGGTGAAAGCCCGAGCGACCGTGCTCGATGATCTCCCAGGGGCCGCCGTAGCGCGTGGCGAAGGTGGGCAGGCCGGTGGTCATGGCCTCGATGACGGTGAGACCGAAGGCCTCGAACAGGGCAGGCTGGATGAATACGCCGCGCCGATCGGCCACGAAGCGGTACAGTTCACCCACCAGATTCTTGTCCAGCTGTACACCCAGCCAACGCACCTCGCCGTCGAGGCCGTAGCTGTCCATGAGCTGGTGCATGAGGGCGATCTGTTCCTGTTCTTCGCGATCCTGCGAGCGGGTGGCGTCCACATGACCGGCGACGATCAGCAGATCTGCCTGTGCCCGCAATGCGGGACATTCACCATACCATTGCACCAGGCCGGTGACGTTCTTGATGCGATCGAGACGCGCCATGGTGAACAGCAGGGGACGATCGCGTGTCACGAGGCGACCACGTGCGGCCGGGCCGGGCTCGCCATACACAAGTGATGCGAGCTCGTCGGTCAGCCCGGCGCTGCGGCGTGCCGTATCGGTGTGGGGGAAATAGATATCCGCGTCCGCACCGGGCGAGACGATATTGAAACGCGGATCGAACACATCCACGCCGTTCACCACACGGTAGAGGCCCGGCATGGTGAAGGCGCCGTAGCTCTCGTACTGGCCGACGACGTCGCGGCTGCCCGCGATCTCCTGATAGGTGCTGGTGATGATGAAATCCGCCGCGTTCATGCTGATGAGATCGGCGGTGAACTGGCAGGAGAAATGGTATTGCGGCTCGTTGTCGCGCCAATACAGGTCTGAATAGAGGTACTTGGTCTTTTCCAGGGCGTGGGCGATGTTGCATTGGGTCACGTGCAGCCGCCCCGCCATGAGCGTGGCCACCAGGTTACCGTCGGAATAGTTGCCGATGATGAGGTCGGGGCGTGCACCGAGTTCCGCCAGCACTTCGGTTTCCGCATCCGCAGCGAAACGTTCGAGGTAAGGCCACACCTCGAAACGTGAGATCCACTGGGGCAGCACCTCACCGCTCTCGGTACGGAAGGGGACGCGCAGGATCTGGGCGTGGCGCGTGCCGGCGATGGGCTCGATGCGTTGGTCACAGGTGGTGCCGCGCGCCTCGGGGATGAGCCGGGTGACCACCAGGATCTGCGGTTCGATGTCGATGCCTTGATCGGCCAGGCGCGCGCGCATCTCGCGCTCCAGGGCACGTACCTGGTCGAGGATGTACACCACCTGGCCACCCGTATCCGGCAGGCCGAGCACGTTGGCTTGGCCGAAGAAACCGTGGGGCGAGAGGATAACCAGATTGAAGATCATGGGGACCCTGCCGAGGAAGCGCTCCACGGCCGCCGGCTCGGGGGCTTCGAGGATGTCCGACAGCAGGGCGAGGGTGTCACGCATGCGCGCCACGTCGGTGCCCCAGCCCGGCTCGAAGCCCAGATAGCGCAGGGTCTTTTCCACGTCGGTCCAGGAGGCCTCGTCAGGCTGACTCGCCAGGTATTCGTCGGCCCGGCGCAGGGCCTGGCGCAGGGAGGGTACGTCGTCGAGCCGGTCGTTCAGCATGAGCTGCCTGCCCTGCGCCTGATGCACGCGCAGGAAGTCCAGCAGCAGTTGATCGCCCGTGCCGAGGGACTGGAACAGGGTGTTGGAAAGGCGGCGGTTGAGGAATTCCACGCCGCGGCCGATGGAACGCGCCTCGTGCAGGCGCGGGAAGTCGCGGTTAAAGGGTGCGACATCCACCTCCAGCGTCCAATCGGGGGCGCCGCCGGCCACCAACCTTTCCTTGAAGCCGAGGAACTCGGAGACGGAGATCTCCTCGTGGGTCATGGTGTCCACGTGGAAGCGCAGGTAGTCCCAGCGCGCCACCGACGGTCGTACCGCCAGCAGCACCCAGGGTGCATCGAGCGCCGCCTCCTGAGTGGCTTCGATGAGGCGTGCCAGTGCACTATGCTCCAGACCCGCGCCTTCCGTGGTGGCGCACAGTTCCTGCAAGCCGTCGAGGAGTTCCGGTCGCAGCAGGAAGGGACGGCCGCTGCGCAGATAGCGTCGCAGCAGCAGGTGCACGGCCTCGCGGTTGTCACGCAGTACGTCGGTCAGCGCCTCGATCACGCCCAATCCTTGCTGTCCAGTGTTCCGCCGTTCATGTATGCGAGGCGCCTCGTCCCGCCAGTTCCGTCACGTAGGCGCTGCGCGCCGACGCGACCTACGAAAGGCCATCCGCGTGTAGGTCAGGTTGCGAAGCTACGCGGCGTCTTCTGTCCGTTCCTCCTCCGGCACCCGGATGGTGCCGAGGAAATCGTAATGCTCGATACCTTCCAGTACACCCCATGCACAGTGCCCGGCTGCGAAATGGATACGCGGCCGGCCTCGCAGGCGTTCCAGTTCGCTGCTGTAGTTGCCCACCACGACACCCAGGGTATTGCCGCACAGCATCTCGCCGTCGTTGCCCGAGTCTCCGGCCACCAGGAAACGTTCGGGGGACAGCCCCCACTTGCCTCCCACATACCGCATGGCAAGGCCCTTGGAAGCACGTAGCGGCAGCAGGTCCAGGTAAGCTCCATGGGAGTAGATCAGATTGGCGTGCAGGTCCAGCCGGCGCAGGTGACGGCGGATATCGCGTAGCGACGGGGCCTCTTCGGGATCGAGGAAGTAGCTGATCTTGTGGCGGCGCTGTTCCTCGCGCGGCTGTAGGCGGAGGCCGGGCAGGCTGGCCATGGCCTCACGCAATGCCTCGGGTCGCCAACGGTAATCGACGTGACGTTGCCAGCCGCTGTCCTCCATCAGGCTGTGGCCGTAGTGGATTTCCGCGCCGACCCCCGTGATGAGCACGTCAGGCATGGGCACGCCCCACTCTTCGATGGCCTCCAGGGCGCTCTTCAGGCGCCGTCCGGTGGCTACACCGAAACCCACGCGGCCGTCCGCAGCGCGCAGCCGTTCAAGCAGTGCGGCGAGGCCATCGCGATCACCGATGAGGGTGTTGTCGATATCGCATAGTATGAAGCGATCCACCGTGGGCATGCGGCTGCGCCCCGGAACCCAGGGCCCTGGCGGGTTGGTAAACCACTGGATCTGGCTCTTGCCGGGGCCCTTCGTGCCGGTTTCGCTGCGGGCCGCGGCATCGGCTGCCCGCCGCCTTTCGAGCAGGCGCTGCACCATCTGCACGTAGCGCTGTACGTGGCCACTCCAGGAGTAGTGGGTGAGGGCGCCACGCTGACCATAGCGTGACCAGCGCTGCCAGCGTTCGCGGCTGGCGAGGGCGTCGATCAACGCACGGGTCATGGCAGTGCGATCGAGGGGATCCACCAGCAGGCCATGACGGCAGTGGCGCAGGATCTCGCGCGGGCCGCCGTCGCAGGTGGCTACCACGGGCAGGCCGCTGGCCGCCGCCTCGATGAGGGTGAGGCCGAAGGGTTCGGTGAGCGCCGGATTGACGAATACACCCCGGGTCTTTGCGGCGAGGCGGTAGAGGTCGGGCACGTCCTCGGGACGGTGCTGCTTGGGATAGGCCACATGGCCGTACAGGTCATAGCGGTCGACCAATGCGAGCAGGTCGGTCAACACTTCCCGCGGGCCCCGTTCGAGGGTGGCGATGTCGTCACGGTTGCCGGCTACCAGCACGAGATTGGCCTGGGCCCGCAGTTCGGGGCTTTCTCCGTAGGCGCTCAGCAACGTGGCGATATTCTTGCGCGGATCGGCGCGCGAGACGGCGAGGATCATGGGCTTGCGCGGATCGCGCAGGAAGCGCTGCAATTCGCTCTGGATGGGCGGGTCGGGCTCGTGGCGCACGGGTGGCCGGAAGCGATCGATGTCGGTGCCGGGCGGGATTACCACCATGCGCTTGGGTTGATAGTTGTCGTACAGACTGTATTGGTCGGCCACTTCTTGGGAGGTGGATGCGACCACGCGTGCAGCACTGTCGAGGGCCAGCTCCTCGGCCTCGATGCGCTGGTTCATGTTGTAGTGGCCTTCGATGGCATGTTCCTTCTGCCCCTGGTCGAGCAGGCGCTGACGCTTGACCCGTCCCAGGGAGTGGCCGGTGTGGATCAGCGGTACACCCAGCAGCGCAGACAGCCGTGCACCCACGTACCCGGCGTCGGCGTAATGGCTGTGGACCCAATCGGGTACGCGTCCCACACGACGCACGTGTTGCAGGGCCGCATCGGTGAAGCTGTCCAGGTAAGGCCACAACACTTCCTTGCGCAGGTAGCGGCGCGGTCCGCAGGACAGGCGCACGATACGCGCGCCCGGGCACAGGAGTTCTTCCGGCTCCGCATAATCGGACGAAACCTTGGGATCGACGATGCGGCGCGTGAGCAGGTCGACGCGGGCAATGGCGGGATGGGCCGCCAGTGCCCGGGCCAGTTCCACCACATAGCGGGTCTGTCCGCCCGTGTCCGCATCGCGACCCAGTTCCAGTTGCTGCCCGCGGATGAGGCCGTGCACACTGACGAGCACCACGTACAAGCCATCGTGACTCATGCCGCCCACCTCGCTGACAGGTCTGCATAGAGCGCGCGATCGTTCGGCGTTGCGCCGGGCAGGGTGCAGATGCGCGTGGCCAACTCGGCGGCGCGCGCCAGGATGTCGGTGAGCGGCCAGTGGTGCGCGAGGCCGAGGATGCAGGCGGCGACGAAGGCATCACCTGCACCGACGGTGTCCACCAGCGGATCGGCTGGGACAGCGGGTTGGGCGTATTGGCCGAAAGGCGTGTACACCTGAGCGCCTTGCTCGCCCTCAGTGACCAGCAGCAGGTCCAGGCCGTAGCGGGCGCGCAGGGTGCGTGCCCGGGTGGATGCCGCTTCCGGCCCCAATGGCGTATCGCTGGTGATCAGGTCCAGTTCCTCGCCGCTGACTTTGAGCCAGCGTGCACCCTGCAGCAGGCGTCGTACCATGCCGGGTTCCCACCACGGGGAACGCAGGTTCACGTCCACGAAGGCGGGCATGCCCGTAGCACGCAGGGCCTTGAGGGCACCGCGGCTTGGTTCACTGCGTGCGGCCAGGCTGCCGTGATAGAGGAGGAGGTGGGGGGCCCCGGCCGTGCTGGCCAAGGCGGCGGTGGCATCGATGCGGTCGTAGGCCTGGTCGGGGAGAATGCGGTAGCTGGGCTGTCCGCGGTCGAGGAACACGCGCACCGTACCGGTCGGTTGCTGGGGATCGCGTTGCATGCCGCGGGTATCCATGCCCCATTCCTGCATGGCCGAAAGCACGTGGTCGCCGTTGGCGTCCATGCCCACCCGGCTTACCAGCAACGGCTCCAACCCGAGACCCTTCAGGTGCCAGGCCACGTTGAACGGTGCACCGCCGAGAACGGCCCTGCCGTCAGGCAGGTGGTCGAACAGCACCTCGCCAAAGATTACCGGCCGCGCCGGAATGAGCTCAGTTTTTGCTTGAAGCACGCGTGACTCCTGTCGTTATCACCGCATCTGCGGCGCGCCGGCGCGCGTGACGCCGGCTCATGTTCCCGCACGGTCATCGTAGGATGCGCATCGGGAGGGAAGACCCGTGTGTATTTACTCTCCGTGTTTTGTTGTTTACGCCGTTATGTGAAGCGATTCGTCAGATCAGCCGCCAGATTGCATGGCCATGTATTCTTCCTCAAAAAAGAAGCGGGGTTCGCCAAACGCCGGGCGGAGTTGATCGAACCAGGTGACCTCGGGATCGAAGCGCGCGAAGAACGGGCGCTGCACCCAGTCAGGGTTACGCCCCTGGATGAAGCGCAGCACGAACACCTTCTCGCCGCCTATTTCGGTGATGCCCTGGATCTCCACCTTGCCGGGACCAGCGCTCATGGATGGGCCGCGGGCCGTGCGCGCCACGCCGGAGACCTGACGCATCGCGTTGCGGTAGATCTCGGTGGCGCGGGCGAGGGGGACCTCGAAGTAGTGTCGCGCACCGGTGTCGCGTTCCACAAACATATAGTAAGGCACCATGCCGAGCCGCACCTGGGTGCGCCACAACTGTGCCCAAACGTCGGCGTTGTCGTTGATGTGCGCAATTAGCGGCGACTGGGTGCGGATCACCACACCGGTATCGCGCAAACGCCGGACGGCCTGCCGTGCAATGCGCGTATCCAGTTCACGCCAGTGGTTGAAGTGTGCCATTACGGCCACATGCTTGCCGCTGTTCACCAGACGTTCGAACAGACGCAGCAGGTCGTCGGCGTCGGCATCATTCACGAAGCGGTGTGGCCAGAACGAGAGGGCCTTGGTGCCGATACGCAGGTTCTGCACGTGCGCAAAGCGT
Organism: Thiohalomonadaceae bacterium; assembly: GCA_041677345.1. Taxonomy (GTDB): domain Bacteria; phylum Pseudomonadota; class Gammaproteobacteria; order Thiohalomonadales; family Thiohalomonadaceae; genus JALOAT01. Next base: position 9,350 of record JBAYQE010000054.1, on the reverse strand, counting down.
GGGTCCATCAGGGGCTGCAGGTATTCCGCCAGCGAACGGGCCTTCATTACCAGGGGGTCACCGCCGGTGATCAGCAGATCGGTGACCTCGGGGTGCCGCACCAGGTACTCATGCAGCCGATCGGCCTCGTGCGTGGCGAAGCGCAAGGCCTTGTCACCGACAAACTGGGCCCAGCGGAAGCAGAAGGTGCAATAGGAATGGCAGGTCTGGCCCTGGCTGGGGAAGAACAGCACGGTTTCACGATATTTGTGCTGCATCCCGGGCAGGACTTGGTCATCCAGCCGCGGCACGTTCAGGGATTGCTGGCCGGCGGGGTGCGGGTTGAGCCCCGCACGCAGATCACGGGCGAGGCGGGCGATGGCCTCCCCATCGGCGCCGCTGCGCAGCAGGTCGGCCATGCGGGCGAAATCGTGCTCCGGAAGCATGCCGCGCTGCGGAAAGGTGAGCTGGAAGATCGGGTCCTCGGGGACATTCGACCAGTCGATCAGCTCGTCGATCACGTAGCGGTTTACGCGAAATGGAAGCACCTGTGCCACCACGCGCATGTCGAAGCGCAATTCGTCAGGCAGGGTGGCGAGTTGCGGGATCTGCTCAAGATTGCGGGCAGTGAAGGCCTGGAAGGACGGCGCATCCGCCGTGGGTGGCCGAGCCAGGTGTTGGTCGCGGGCAAAGCTGAAAGGTGCCATGGTGTTCATCCCTTGTCGTTGGCCGGCAGAATGCCCTTGAGATAGGCATCCAGCGTCACGGTGGGCACATCACAGGCATCCACGCGACGTGAGAGTGCACAATTTTCGCAGGCGGGCGGGCGCGCATTGACACCGCCGGGGGTCTTGCCCACGGGCCGCGCGCGCAGGGTGCGGCAGGCCTCGGTGAGCATGTACGCCTTCTGCGGCGCGCAAAAGAACATCATCGGAGTGGGCATGGGGCCTCCTTCGTGTTGCAAGCCGCGCGGACCGGACGGAAGTACCGCAAAGACCGGCGTACGGTTCGTGGTTGCGCGGCATGGGCGCCGGGCGCGTCGGTGCGGCGCGGGACCTTGCGACGCCAGGGGCGATGAACGCCGGGGGAGGTACGCGGCGATAGCTATCGTTGCCGCGTTTCGCCCTAGGGTTCGGAAAGCGGGTGCAGTGCGGCCTTTTCGTCCTTGACGCGCATGGCCGCGAGCAGCATGGCGAGACCGGACTCCAGGTCCGTTACCACCTGGTCGGGCAGGTGCTGCAAGGCATCGGTAAGTGCGCCCTGGGCCGGGCGTGGTGCCATGGCGAGCAGGCTGACCCCTTCCGGAGTCAGGAAAAGGCGGACCACACGCTGGTCCGGGCCGCTACGCTCACGGCGCACCAATCCCTTTCTTTCCAACTTGTCCAGCATGTTGCTGGCAGTGGACTGGTGGACCGACAAGGCACGGGACAGCCGCGAAACCGGCAGGCCGGGCTCAGCGAACAACTCCCACATGGCCCAGAGCTGCGCAGCGCTGACACCGCACTGTTTCTCCACCCAGCGTGAATGCTCCTGGATGGAGCGGAAGATGACCCGCAGGTGCTGCACCACGGCGCGCAAGATCTGATCGCGGCCCTGCAACTGGGTGGTGGCGGGCTCTTGCCCGAGGTGAGCCTTTGCGGGTTCCGGCACCGTTTCCTCGTTCCCCTGGTTGTCGCTCGGGTCGGCTAAACAGTTTTGTACAATACCATTTTGGCCAAAACATATCAAACCGGCCACCCGCATGGCGACGCGGCCCGGTGCCCGGGCGGGCTGGCCCGGTCCGGCCCAACCCGACCGTGCCGGGCTATAACTTTGGCGTGGCTGCAGGGACGAGAGCGCGATGGTGCAACCTCCGGAACAGTTGGTCGTCTGGCGCAGGGTGGACGGACCAGGGCACGATGCCTGCGGACTGTGGCACACGGACGACAACTGGCGCCTGCGCGGTACGGCGGTCTTCGTGCTCGATGGAATCCCCTGCTGGTTGGACTACGAGGTATGCGGAAACCTGTCCTGGCGGACCCGGACCGCGCGGGTGACCGGCTGGATGGGTGGACAGGCGCTGGATGTCCGCATCTGCCTGACGGCCGATGGACGTTGGCGGCTCAATGGCAATGATCAGCCCGCCGTCGCGGGCTGTACCGATCTGGATTTCAGCTTCACTCCCGCCACCAACCTGATCCCCCTGCGCCGCCTTGGCCTTGCGGTTGGCAGTGAGGCGCAAGCCGCTGCTGCCTGGCTCAACCTCCTCGGGCAGCGACTGGACAGGCTCGATCAGCACTACCGTCGCAGTGGCGACGACATCTACGACTACCGCGCGCCGTCCCTGGACTTTTCCGCGGCACTGCGGGTTTCGCATGCCGGTTTCATTACCCATTATCCGGGACTCTGGGAAATGGAGGCCCTGCAATGATGCTCTGCAAGCGCACCTGCTCACATGTAATGGTCGTGGCATCGCTCATGCTCGCTGGCTGCTCGAACGAGTTCCCGGGCCGCGGGCAGCCGATCGATGCGGCGTCAATGCCTCCGGTGCAAGCGCTGGTCGAACCGGATATTCCACCTGCGGTCGCGGGTGAGCAGGGCTGGGACTACGTGCAGCGCGCCGTGGTGGATCTGGATGGGGACGGCGAGCAGGAGCAAGCCGTGCTCACGGCGCGTGTGGAGATGGTGGATGGGCGGCCGGCCTGGGACGACGGCCAGCCGTGGCAGGTATATGTGGAGGAACCGGGCGGTGAACGGACCCACGTCTATGCACGGCGGCTGCAACTGGGTACGCTGACCTTGCGGCTGGGGCGGGCGGCACCGGCGGAACCGCCGATGATCCTGCTCATCGAGCACCTGCCGGACCGACTGGCGTTGTATGAGATCAGCTATGAGCGCCCGGGGCGTGCTGAGGTGACGGAGCGCTTCCTGCGCGATCTCGAGCCCAGCGGCGACATCGCCGCGCCGCGTTTTCCCTGAAGGATTGCTGCCGGGTGGGGGTTACGGCTGCCGTACCGTTACCTCCCTACCGGGTCATGCAGGCATGTGCTCTGCTGGCCGCGGCCGTCTCCTTGCTTCCCGCGAACACCATGGTTTCGCATGCATAGCCTCTAGCATCCGCCGTTCGTGCCCCTTAGGATTGGCCTCATCCATCCGACGAGACTTTCATGGCCGAACGCGAAGCGGTTTTCCGCACCCAGGGACTGACGAAGATCTACCGTGTCGGCGAGGTGGCCATCCATGCCCTGCGCGGCGTGGACGTGACCTTCTACAGCGGCGAGTTCGTGGTGCTGCTGGGTGCCTCGGGTGGCGGCAAGTCCACCCTGTTGAACATCCTGGGCGGCCTCGACACTGCCACCGACGGTCGCGTCTTCTACGGCAGTCAGGAACTGACCCACGCCTCCGACGCCGAACTCACGGATTACCGTCGCCACTTCGTCGGCTTCGTGTTCCAGTTCTACAACCTCATCCCCAGTCTCACCGCGCGCGAGAACGTGGCCATCGTCACCGAGATCGCCCGCGATCCCATGACCCCGGAGGAGGCCCTCAGGATGGTGGGGCTGGAGCACCGCATGGACCACTTCCCGGCCCAGCTTTCCGGCGGCGAACAGCAGCGCGTGGCCATCGCCCGCGCCATCGCCAAGCGTCCCGCGGTGTTGTTGTGCGACGAACCCACCGGCGCGCTGGACTCGAAGACGGGCGTGGTGGTGCTGGAGGCCCTCGCGCGCGTGAACGAGGAACTGGGCACCACCACCGTGGTGATCACCCATAACGCCGCCATCGCGGCCATGGCCGACCGCGTCATCCACCTGTCCGACGGCCAGATTACCGGCGTGGAGACCAAACCACGCCGCGTGCCGCCGTCGGAGCTGTCCTGGTGACGCCGCGCGCCCTCACGCGCAAGCTGCTGCGCGACCTCTGGCGTCTGCGCGGCCAGGCCATGGCCATCGCCATGGTGATCGCGGGCGGCGTGGCCACCTGGATCATCTTCCACAGCACCATCGATTCCCTGGTCATCACCCAGTCCTCGTTCTATCGCGAGTCCCGCTTCGCGGAGGTGTTCGCCACGCTCAAGCGCGCGCCCAAGCGCCTGGAGGAACGCATCGCCCAGCTCCCGGGCGTCGCCGTGGTGGAGACGCGCACCGTGGCCTTGGCCAACCTGGAGGTGGAGGGCTTCGACGACCCCATTCGCGGGCTCATGGTGTCCATCCCGGACGAGGGCGAATCGAAGCTCAACCGCCTGTTCGTGCGCAGCGGCCGCCTGCCCGAGCCGCGCGCCCCGGACGAGGTGGTGGTGAGCGAGCCCTTCGCCGAGGCGCACGGCTTCCGGCCGGGGGCCCGGCTCGGGGCCATCATCAACGGCCGCTACCGCATGCTCACCATCGTGGGCATCGGCTTGTCGGCGGAGTACGTGTATCAGATCGGCCCGGGCGACCTGTTTCCCGACTACAAGCGTTACGCCATCCTGTGGATGCGCGAAGAACCCCTGTCCGCGGCCCAGGGGACGCAGGATGCGTTCAACGACGTGGCGCTCACGGTGGAGCCCGGGGTGCAGAAAGAGGAGGTGATCGTCCGCCTGGACGATCTGCTGCGGCCCTACGGCGGCACCGGCGCCATCGGCCGCGAAGATCAGACCTCCCACCAGTACCTGGACCAGGAGATCCAGGGGCTGCGTTCCAGTGCCGCCGTGGTCCCGGTCATTTTCCTCGCGGTCGCCGCCTTCCTCATCAACGTGGTCATCGCCCGCACCGTGGATCAGCAGCGCGATCAGGTGGCCGTGCTCAAGGCTTTCGGTTACACCAACCGCGCCATCGGCATCCATTACGCCGGCCTGGTGCTGCTGATCGTGGCGGTGGGATCGGTGCCCGGCATCCTGGCCGGGGCCTGGGCAGGCAGCGGCCTGGCCGAGCTGTATCGCATGTTTTTCCGCTTCCCGTATCTGCACTACGTGCTGGCGCCCGAGGTGGTGCTCACCGCCATAGGGATCACCGCGGCTGCGGCCCTGGCCGGTGCGCTGCGCGCGGTGGCCAAGGCGAGCCGCCTGCCGCCCGCGGAGGCCATGCGCCCGGAGCCGCCCATGGTGTACCGCGCTTCGCTGGTGGAGCGGGCCGGTCTGCAGCGCTGGCTCGACCAGCCCACGCGCATGGTGGTGCGTCATCTGGAGCGCAGACCGGGCAAGGCGCTGCTGTCGGTGCTCGGCATCGCCATGGCCGGCGCCATTCTCATGGTGGGCAACTTCCAGGAGGACGCCATCGACTTCATGCTTGACGTGCAGTTCGGCCTGGCCCAGCGCCAGGACCTCACCGTCACCTTCGTGGAGCCCACCGCGCGCGAGGCCGCGTTCGAACTGGCGAGCATCCCCGGCGTGCTGCGCGCCGAACCCTTCCGTTCCGTGCCGGTGGAATTGCGTGCCGGACACCGCACTCACCGCACCGCCATCCAGGGCTTCATGAACCACGGCGATCTGTACCGGACCCTGGACCTGCGCCTGCGACCGGTGGAATTCCCGCCGGAAGGCATCCTGCTCACCGACTACCTGGGCGAGCAACTGGGCGTGGGGCCGGGCGACTGGGTCACGGTGGCCGTGCAGGAAGGGGCGCAGCCGGTGCGCGAGGTGCAGGTGTCGGGGCTGGTGTCCGAGTACATCGGGCTGTCCGCCTACATGCAGATCGACGCGCTCAACCGGCTCATGCAGGAAGGTCCGGTGATCTCGGGCGCCTTCCTGGCGGTGGACCCGGCGCAGCTCGGCCGGATCTTCGAGGACTTGCGCGAGCGGCCGCGCGTGATCGGCACCAGCCGGCGCGACGTGGCCATCAAGAGCTTGGAACGGACCATGAGCGAGAGCGTCCTCGTTTTCGCCTTCGTCAACACCCTGCTGGCCGGCAGCATCGCCTTCGGCGTGGTTTACAACGCCGCGCGCATCACGCTCTCGGAGACCAGCCGCGAACTGGCCAGCCTGCGCGTGCTGGGCTTTACCCGCGGCGAGGTGGCCTACATCCTCATCGGCGAGCTGACCGTGCTCACCCTCGCGGCCATTCCGGTGGGCTTCGCCATCGGTTACGGCTTCTGCGCCCTGGTGGCGCACGCCTTCGCATCGGAACTGTTCCGTATACCGCTGGTGGTCGAGGCCAGCACCTACGGCTTCGCCGCCTTGATCGTCCTCGCCGCCTCGTTATTCTCCGCGCTCCTGATGGCGCGCAAGCTTTATCATCTGGACCTGGTGGCGGTCCTCAAGACCCGGGAGTAATGGATGTCCGCGCGGAAGCGTATCGTTCTGATTCTTGTCGCCCTCGCCGTGATTGCGCTGCTGTGGTGGTGTTTCCAGCCGGAGCCGGTGCCCGTGTCGGTGGCCGCCGTGCAGCGAGGGCACTTGCAGGTCACCATCCAGCAGGAGGGCATGACCCGGGTGCGCGAGCGCTACATCGTGACCGCACCCGTGACCGGCAGCCTGGAGCGCATCACCCTCGACGAAGGCGAGCCGGTGAAGCGCGGGCAGGTGCTGGTGCACGTCAATCCCGCCCAGTCGCATCCCCTGGACCCGCGCACCCGCGCCCAGGCCGAGGCGCAGGTGGCCGAGGCCGAGGCGGCCTACGACTTCGCGCAGGCGGAGTTGAAACGCCTGACGCCGCTTTACGAGCGCGACGACATCTCGCGCAGCGATTTCGATCAGGCCCGCACCGCGGCCGAGCGCGCCCGCGCCGGCCTGGCCGCGGCGCGCGCGGTGCTGTCGGCGGCGGAGGGCAGGGTGCGTGATGCGGGCCGCGTGCCGGTGACCGCGCCGGTGGACGGTCGCGTGCTGACCATCGAGCGAGAAAGTGCCGGCCCAGTCGCCGCCGGGACGCCGCTGCTCGCCATCGGTGACCCGCAGGCCCTGGAAGTGGCCGTGGACGTGTTGTCCACCGACGCGGTGAGCATCGCCCCCGGCATGCGCGTGTGGCTCGATCGCTGGGGCGGGCCGGAGTTGCTGGAGGCGCGGGTGCGCCGCATCGAGCCCGCGGCCTTCACCAAGGTCTCCGCCCTGGGCGTCGAGGAGCAGCGCGTGTGGGTGATCCTGGACATCGTCTCGCCCCTCGAGCAGTGGCAGAACCTGGGCGACGGCTATCGGGTGGAGGCCAGCTTCGTGCTGTGGGAGGCGGCGGACGTGCTGCAGGTGCCGGGCAGCGCCGTGTTCCGCGAGCAGGGGCAGTGGGTCGTATTCGTGGTGGAAGGCGACATCGCGCGCAAGCGCCAGGTCGAAATCGGCCGGCGCGGCGGGCTCAATGTGCAGATCCTGAAGGGCCTCGCCGAAGGGGAGCAGGTCATCACCCATCCGGACGATGCCATTGCCGACGGCGTGGCGGTGGTCCTGCGTTAGGCCGGCACCGCAGCCCTGCGCTAAAGTTCTAATCCGACAGAGTGCGGAGGCCATGGAATGGCGTGGGGATCACGGGGATGGATCTGGCCGGCATGGCTGTTGCCGGCATTGTTGGCGGGAGTGCAAGCGTTCGCGGCGCCGGTGGCCTACCGCGTGGACGAGCAGGCCTCCCATTTCGCCGTCATCACCCACGCCGAGGGTCTGGGTCACGACCATCTCATCACCGCACGCGGCTACACGGCGGAGCTGAAGGCGGATGATGCCGACCTGGCGTCGTCGTCGTTCAGTCTGAGCGTGCCGGTCAGCGGGCTTGCGGTGGACGACGCACAGGCCGCCGAGGCGCTGACCCCCCGGTTGCTGACACTGGGGGTGGTGGATGAGGCCTTTCCCCAGCTATCGCGCGAGGACCGCGCCACCATCGGCGAACGCATCCGTTCCGAATCACAGTTGGATGCCGAGCGCCATCCCACCGTCACGGCGCGCCTGACGGGAGTCCTGCGCGAAGCCGGGGAATGGAATGATCATGCCTTCCCCCGTCAGATGGCGATCGCGCTCACCGTGCGCGGCGCCACCGTCACCCGCCGCGTACCGGCGACCATCCTGGTCACCGATGAACAGGTACGCGCCAGCGCCATCGGTGCGTTCCGCTTCACCGAATTCGGCGTGGAGCCTTTCAGCGCCGGCCTGGGCCTGGTGCGCAATGCGGATGAGTTCCACGTCTATGTGGAGCTGCGCGCCACGCGCACCGCTGGCGCCCATTCCATGGGGGACTATCCCATCGCGCGCTATTCGATGCCCATGCAGTAGCTCGCCTGCGACGGGGAGTGGGCCCGTTTCGGCAGCGTCGACATGGTTGGCGGCCGGGGCTTCGATGGCGCGTGGCGAGCGATGCTTCACGCAGTGTAAGAGCGCCGGGGCTGCGCGGGTTTCGGTGCTCAAGCCACCCTCACACATGGCCGACTGAGCCCCTGCCTACCACGGGGTATGGCCGCACACCGTTCCCCCGGAAGCGTCTATCGCCATGCAATGGGGATCGCTTTGGCCCACGGCGTGCATTGTATGATTCCCCTGTTTCGGGCAAGGAAAGGAAGCGCCCATGCATCAAGGGTGAGGAAAGCGCAAGTTTCACCTATCCCACTTGCGCGCGGGGGGCTGCCAAGGCTGTGATGGACATCGTGGCCGGGCGCCCGGTGTCGCGCACATTGCGGTGGCTTCGCAGAAGGTGACCCGTGTGAACGTGGAGCAGGTCGCCCCTATTTTTTGAACACGGCAAAGGCGTGGGCGACGTCGTTTGCGTCTTGCCGACCGTTAGACACCCAACCGGGTATCCCTTCCCTCAGGAGGTCCGGCTAAATGGGGATGAGATGAGGCAGCCGAGCGGGTGCTGCAATCGTTTTCGTACCCCGCCCCAGCCCCAGCCCCAGCCCTCTCGCGGCGGGGACACGTAGAACGTTCTGCGATGCATGGTCCGCGTCGCGAGTTCGAGAAAAGGCACCAGGTCAGGGACAGCGATGAAACTCACCATCAAGCGCAAACTCATTTTTCTGTTGCGCACCTGCGTAGCACTGGTGTTGGTACTGGTTGGTACATCTTTCGATCACCTCGTGCGCCGCTTCCACGAAGAGCAGGCCATGTACACTGATCGCCTCGGCCATCCACTTCAGCGCAGGGGAGGGTACCAGCCTGCATGAACTGCTGGTGATGCTGTTCCTGTTCATCACCGCCCCATCAGTGCCCATCTGCTGGCGCGGGCGGCCATCCATCTGCAGGTACGTACCGTGACGCAACGGGAAGGTGGGGATTCCGGAACACCCTTCGAGTGACCCGTCCGGCCTGGCGAGGCCTGGAAAAAGGTGGTGCGCCTCAGCGCACCACCTTCACGTCACATCACATCACGTGGGCGTTGATGAGGAAGTGCACCCAGATGCTCGCGGCGTAGCCAAGCGCAATGGCCCAGCTCCACTTCAGGTGCGCGAAGAAGGTGTAAATGCCGCGCGCCTGGCCCATGAGGGCTACGCCCGCCGCCGAACCGATGGAC
>JBAYQE010000053.1:0-18084 GCA_041677345.1 Thiohalomonadaceae bacterium | reverse complement strand
GGCCGTCGCCAAGAAGGCCGCTCCCAAGCGGGCCGCCATGAAGAAGGCGGCGCCCAAGAAGAAGGCCGCTCCGAAAAAGGCCGCTCCCAAGAAGGCTACGCGCACGAAGGCTGTTGCCAAGGCCGCCATGCCGAAGGTTGCCGCCCGCAAGGCTGTGAAAAAGGCCGTAAAGCGCCGCAAGTAAGCGGCTCGTTCATCTGCCCCGCTCGTTCCGGGCGGGCGGGTGCCTCCAGGGCGGGCCCTTGTGCCCGCCCGGCCTTCCGTTTGCGGGGAAGCCTCAGGCTGAGATGGTCCACGCAGGACCGTCGCGCAGCTTGGCCTCGGGACAGGGCCGTGCCGTCACAGAAACCATCCCCTCCAGTGTGGCAAGTCGCAGGCTGAACCCGCTCGTACGTACCCGTGGCTAGCGTCGTGACTGGCTGCGGCGCTCCATCCAGAGATCGATCGCTCCCCAGGCCCACTCCTGCAGCCGGGCCCACCTTGAACGCCTGGCCCAGTCGGCCTGTGTGATCTCCTGGCTCACTGCGAAGTCACGTTCGAAAAAGGCCTGTGTCTCGGCCGCGAAGCCCGCATCTGCCACTTCCTGGTTGCCCTCGAGGTTCCAGCGGAAGTTCCAGCGATCCACGTTACTGGAGCCAATGGACACCCAGTTGTCACACAACTGCACCTTGGCGTGCAGGAAGCGCGGCTGGTATTCGAAGATGCGCACCCCGGCGCGCAACAACTGACCATAGAAGCGCCTGCCGGCATGACGCACGGCAGGATGGTCGGTTTGCGGTCCGGTGAGCAGCAGACGTACGTCAATCCCGCTACGTGCCGCTTGGCGCAGTGCACGCCGCAGTCGGCGTGCCGGGATGAAATAGGCGGTCGCGATCCACACCCGCCGTTCCGCTGCGCGTACGCGCTTGAGCAGGGCGCCCTTGATCTCGGTGCGTTGCAGGCCCGCACTGAGCGCCAGTCGGCCCACCTGCATTCCGGTGCGCGCAGGGCGCGCGGGCGGCAGCGTGAGTGCATGGCGCGACCAGAGGTTCCAGGTGCGTACGAAACTCAGTTGCCAATCGGCCACTACCGGTCCTTCGATGCGCACCGCCGTGTCATGCCAAGGCTCACCCTCGGCGGGTGCGAAGGCATCGGTGAGGCCCATGCCACCTACGAAGGCAACGGTGCCGTCCACCAACAGCAGCTTGCGGTGGTTGCGGAACAGGTTGTGGCGCACGCCGGTGAAGCGCAACGGATTGTAGAAGGTGAGATGTGCGCCGGCGTCGCGCAGGCGCTGGCGATCGCGCCGCGATAGCGCCAGGCAGCCGAAGTCATCGAGCAGCACATACACCGACACGCCGCGCCTTACCGCACCAGACAGCGCATCGATGAAGCGATCCGCCACGGCGCCGGACTCGAACAGATAAACCTCCAGCAGTACCGTCTCGCGTGCCTGCGCGATGGCCGCCAGCATGGCCGGGAAGAAGTGTGGGCCGTCCACCAACAGTTCGAACCGATTGCCGGCACGCCAAGGGAAACGGTGGGGCAGTTGCTTGAATTCCATTTGCGCGAACGTACCCGGCGCGAATCAACGCTTTCGCTCGTCCAATGAATCCTGCGCCGGTTCGAGCACCAGGCGCCCTGCTTCTACGCGCACCCTGGTTTTGCCCGCCACGATGTCGCACAGGGCCTGTCCGGCCAGCATGCCGCGCCAGCCATGCAGCAGGGACACCTCGGTATCCCCGAGCAGCACCCGCTCCAGGTCACGCCGGCAGGCAATGGCCGAGGGGCTCACGCCTTGGTCAGCACCCAATTGCCGCACCACGCCGGCAAGCAGATCCACAACCGCCTCCTGCGAGGCATCCAGGCGTTCCGCCAGATCGAGCACAGGCCACTGCTCGGGCGGCAGACGTCGGGCGGCGGCGATGAGTGTGACCAGTTTCTGTCCATGGCGATTGGCCACTGCTGCTTCGAGGCCACGTACGCGGCCCAGCTTCGCCAGGGTGTCGGGCATCTGCCGGGCCAGTTCGATGAGCATTTCGTCCTTCAGTATCCAGCGGCGCGGCTTGTCCAGCGCCATGGCCTGCTCCTCACGCCAGGCGGTGAGTGCACGCAGCGCGGCCAACTGGGCACCCTTGAGCTTGCCCGCACCCCTGATGCGCAGCCAGGCCTCCTCGGGTGGTGTGCGATAGGTACGCGGCTCCACCAGTGCGGCGAAGTCCTCGTCCAGCCAGTCGAGCCGGCCCTTGGCGTCGAGCTGTGCACGCAGGCGCTGGTAAAGCGGCGCAAGATGGCGCACGTCGTCGGCGGCGTATTCGATTTGATCGGGTGCCAGGGGGCGCTGCATCCAATCGGTACGCGTGTGTGCCTTCTCGAGATCGACGCCCAGCACCTGGCGCACGAGGCTACCGTAGCCGACTTGGTCACCGTAGCCCAGAACCGTCGCAGCCACCTGGGTGTCGAAAACAGGGCGTGGAAGTTCACCTCGCAATTCGAGGAAGATTTCCAGGTCCTGACGGGCCGCGTGCATCACTTTCGTGACGGTCGGGTTATAGATCAAGTCGAGCAGGGGCGTCAGATCCGTGAGTGCGAGCGGATCGACGCAGGCGGTCAGGCTGCCATTGGATACCTGTACCAGGCTGAGCTGCGGCCGGAAAGTCTTCTCCCGGATGAATTCTGTATCGAGCGCCAGCCAGGGGCTGCCGCGCAGGGATTCGGCCAGCGCACGCAGCGCCTCCGGCGTATCCACATAAAGCGTCTGCATGGAAGGTTCCTTTTGAACAAGACGCGAGTATACCCGAGGGGCCGCACTCCCGAGCCGTGGGCCGTGCGGCGGGATACTGGCGGCGTGCATGCGCCCGGCTGGGCTGAACCGAAGCGGTACGCGCATGGTCCACAAACACGACCGCCGGATGCAAAGCGCCCTTGGCGGCGTGACCCAATCCCGTGCCCGTCATGACCCTTCCGGTATACTGACGCGCCGGTCAACCCGGGTAGCCAACGTGTACTGTCATTTTTCACTCTTCACACGCCTTTGTTTTCTGCGCACGGGCCCGCAGGACGTGCCGGATTCCCCTGTCCTGATGTGGAGCATGCTGGTGCTGCACTGGCTGCTGGGCCTGGTGTTGGTGCTGTTCAGCCACGGCATCGGGCAGGCCGCCGCCACGGCCCTCGTCGGCACCCTGCTGGTGGTGGCGCTGGTGCATGGTGCGCTCACATTCACGGGACGCCCTCACCGTTTCAGCCAGACGGTCACCGCCATGGCGGGGGCCGAGTTCATGCTGGGGCTGCTGGCGCTCGCCATCACGCTCTGGTATTACAGCGGGGGCAGTGAATGGGTGGCATCGGCCCTCTCGTTGCTTCTGCTTGGCTGGAACGTGGCCGTGGCGGCGCATATCTTTCGCCACGCCCTCGACGGTACGCCGCTGCTCGGTGTCGCCTCCGCCCTCGCTTACACCATGATTTCCTATTTCGTGTCCGGCCTGCTCACCGGCGCGGGGGGCTGACATGCATCTGCACATCCTCGGCATCTGCGGCACCTTCATGGGCGGTATCGCCCTGCTGGCGCGCGCCCTCGGGCACACGGTCAGTGGGCAGGATGCCAACGTCTATCCGCCCATGAGCACGCAGTTGGCCGAGGCCGGCATCACGCTCACCGAAGGCTATGCGCCCGAAGGCATTCCGGCCAGCGCGGACGTGGTGGTGATCGGTAATGCCATGTCGCGCGGCAATCCCGCCGTGGAATACGTGCTCGACCGTGGCCTCGCCTACACCTCCGGGCCGCAGTGGCTGGCCGAACACGTGCTTGCCGGGCGTTTCGTGGTCGCCGTGGCCGGCACCCATGGCAAGACCACCACCTCGGCCATGCTGGCGCGCATCCTGGAGCACGCCGGCCTCGCACCCGGCTTTCTCATCGGTGGTGTGCCGCAGGATTTCGGGCTTTCGGCGCGCCTCGGCACGACGGACTTCTTTGTGGTGGAGGCCGACGAATACGACACGGCCTTCTTCGACAAGCGCTCCAAGTTCGTGCACTACCGGCCGCGCACGGCGGTGCTGAACAATCTGGAGTACGACCACGCCGACATCTTCCCCGACCTCGCAGCCATTCAGCGCCAGTTCCATCATCTGGTGCGCACGGTGCCGCACAGCGGGCTGATCGTCGCCGCTGACGAACGCAGTCTGGACGAGGTGCTGGCTATGGGGTGCTGGACGCCGGTGGAGCGGGTGGGGTGTGAATCCGGCTGGCATGCGCGCGCGCTCGCGCCGGACGGCAGTGCCTTTGACGTGCATCTGGGTGAAGAGCGCCTCGGTCGCCTGGAGTGGGCACTGCTCGGGCGTCACAACGTGGCCAACGCCCTCGCCGCCGTCGCCGCCGCCCGTCACGCCGGCGTGGCACCCGCCGTCGCCATCGACGCCCTGGCGGAATTTCAGGGCGTAAAGCGCCGTATGGAAGTGCGCGGCCGGGTGCGCGGTGTCACCGTATACGACGACTTCGCCCATCATCCCACCGCCGTCGCCACCACGGTGGACGGCCTGCGCAAACGCGTGGACGGTGCGCGTATCCTTGCCGTGCTGGAACCGCGCTCCAACACCATGCGCCTGGGTGTGCACCGCGCCAGCCTGGCCGCCTCCCTGGCCGCCGCCGATCGCGTGTTTCTCTATCAGCCCGCCAACATGAACTGGGACCTCGCCCCCGTCGCCGCCGCGCTCGGTGGCCGCGGCAGCGTACTCGACGATCTCGACGCCCTGGTGGCCGCCATCGCACGCGAGGCCCACGAGGGCGACCACGTACTGATCATGTCCAACGGCGGCTTCGGCGGCATCCACCAGAAGCTGCTGGATGCGCTGGCGGAGGATTTTGCCAACACGTAACGCGGCGCACGCGGAGACGCGGAGAAAAATGAAAATGGAATATATCCAGCAACATCAGTTGCGGCCCATGTGCACGGTTCATCCAAGGTCATCAAGAATGCTCTTCCTCCGCGTTTCCGCGCCCTCTGCGTTCGAACGTTTGAGCGAGGCCACGTCGGCATGAGCCGCGATGCCATTGCGCTTGCCATGACCGGCGCTTCGGGCGCGCCTTATGGGTTGCGCCTGTTGGAGTGCCTGCTTGCGGCACGGCGTCAGGTGTACCTCATGGTGTCGGCGCCTGCGCAGGTGGTGCTGGCGCAGGAGACGGAACTTGCGGTGCCCGGCAGGCCAGATGCCATGGGTACGTTTTTCAGTGAACGCTTCGGGGCCGAGCCCGGACAGCTGCAGGTGTTCGGGCGTGAGCAGTGGATGGTACCGGTGGCCTCCGGCTCCAACGCACCCCAGGCCATGGTGGTGTGCCCGTGTTCCACCGGAACGCTCTCGGCCATTGCCCTGGGCGCCAGCGACAACCTCATCGAGCGCGCCGCCGACGTGATGATCAAGGAACGTCGTCAGCTCATTCTCGTGCCGCGCGAGACCCCCTTGTCAGCCATTCACCTGGAGCACATGCTCAGCCTGGCGCGCCTGGGTGTCACCATCCTGCCTGCAGCTCCCGGTTTCTACCATCGGCCGCAATCGGTGTCCGAACTGGTGGACTTCATCGTTGCGCGCGTACTCGATCACCTCGGTATCGAACACCGTCTTGGCCGCCGCTGGGGCGCAAACCAGGGGCCGGACGCGTGAGCTGGGCGGGCTGCGCAAAAGCGGACTAAGGTTTCATGCCATGGATGCCGTAGTTGCTATCCCGCTTTTCCCTCTGCACACCGTCCTGTTTCCGGGCGGGCCACTGGCGTTGCGCGTGTTCGAGCCGCGTTACCTGGACATGATCGGCCGGGTGGTGAAGGATGGCGGGCGTTTCGGCATCTGTCTCATCGCCGAGGGCGAGGAGATCGGCGAAGCGGCTTTTACTTACGACGTGGGTACACTGGCGCACATCAGCTACTGGCACAAGCGTGCCGACGGCATGCTGGGTGTCACCGTGGTGGGGGATCAGCGCTTTCGCATCCTGGAACGCGAGGTGCAGCCCGATCAGCTCATCACCGCGAAGACCGAGCTTATCCCGAACGAGACGCCACGGCCGCTGCCGGCGGAGTTCCGCACCTTGGCGGTGTTGCTGGAGGAGATCCTGACGCAGCTCGGCCACCCGTATGTGAAGCTGCCCAAGCACTACGACGATGCCTCATGGGTGGGTGCCCGCCTTGCCGAACTGCTCCCCATCCAGCTGGCGCAGAAACAGCTTCTGTTGCAACTGGACGACCCCATCGAACGCCTGGACCGACTGCGCGCCATGATCGAACTGGGCGAATTGGCCTGAGCCTGCCGCTAGCAGCACGCCGTCCACCTCCCTGATCTGCATGTCTCCGTTTGCCAAGTCCTGCGCCAGTGCATCGCGTGCAGTTGTGAATCCGCGCACGGTGCGCGGCAGCGCGAAACCGGGAAACGGGCGCTGGGTCACGAGCTCGCTTGCGGTGCCGATCCACAGTGTTTGCCCATGGGGTTGCAGGCGCGTGCCGCTGTCCCACAGGCGCAGCGCGTAGAGCCGCCCCTCTGGTTCGGGCTTCACCAGCAGCAGCTGCTCATGGCGTCCGTCGTGTACCTGGGGCAGTAGCGGCAGGGTAGCGATCGACCCGCCGCCGAACCAGCGCAACCAGTTGATGGCGTTCAGCGGTGGTGGCGTATGCCAGCCCGCCTGCGCGAGCCGGGTAGCCAGCGGTGCGAGTTCGCCGGCGTATTGCACATTGAGCGGATGTGCCGGCCGGCCGCGCAGGTCTTCCCGCGCCGCGGGCAGGGAATGCCAGTGCGTCGACCACCAGGCCGTATGTGCCATGGACGAAAGCACCGGCTCCACACGATAGCGCAGCAGGTCAGCGGTGAAATGGGCCGGGACGTGTATGGCGGCGGCTGCGGCCAGGCTGAGTGACGCCGCTGCCACCAGCCGGCGCCAGGACAGCGTGGCGGCTGGATGCTGCCGGTAGGCAATGCCGAGCAGCGCCACCCAGATAAGCCCGAGGCTCAGACCACCCACCACATCGGAGAGCCAGTGCACGCCAAGGTAGAGGCGTGAGAAGGCAATGAGTGTGATGAACGGTGCGGTCGCGGCATAGGCGAGCCAGCGTCGCGCCGGCGGCAGTTCGCGTGCCACCAGCACGGCGAGAAAGCCATACACCACCATGGACGAGGTGGCGTGGCCACTGGGAAAGGAAAATGCGGTTGCGCCCGCGTACACGTCCACCGGACGTGCCACCGAGGTGGTCATTTTTACCGCCTGGATGAGGATTTGCGCGAAGGCCGCTGCGGCCAGCCAGTGCAATGCGGCACTCCAGCGCCGGTGCAATGCGAGCCAGACGAACAGCACCGCGAATAGCGCTAACAATACCTGCCAGTCGCCCAGCGCAGTGATGACGACCATCACCCGATCCATCCAGGGGGTGCGCAGCAATTGCAGGACGTGGTAGACCACGTTGTCCGCACTGGCGAGGTCGCTGCTTGCGCCCACCTCATCAAGCAACGCGATGAACACTGCCGAGGCCACGATCAGGATGCCACCGAGCACCGCCAATCCGGTCAGTTCGTGGCGCGAGGGGTCGAGCAGTGCGGCGGGGATGCGCCCCGCCATGGGATGGGCGCGCGCGAAAGCAAGCCCGTGCCGGACGAGCGCCTGTGCACGCGGTTGCATGAAACGCCAGGCGCTACGTACGGCCCACACGCTGAGCCCTACCACCGCCGTCAGGGCCAGCACCAGCAGCACCAGGCGGCCGGCCACCTCCGCGGCCAGCCCCAGCGATGCACCGAATACGATCCCCGGCAGCAGATAGGCCGGTGCCCACAACAGCCCGGAGAACACGTTGACCAGCAGGAAACGACCGACAGGCATGTTCATCATGCCCGCCACCGCGGGGATCACCGGACGGATCGGGCCCACGAAGCGTCCAAACAGCACGCTCTTGCCGCCGTGGCGTTGGAAGAACACACCTGCGCTCTCGAGCCACTGTGGATGGCTACGGAATGGCCAGTGCTGGGCGAGCCCCTGGTGGAAATGCCGCCCCAGCCAGAAACTGATGCCGTCGCCCGCGATGGCGCCCGCGGCGGCCCAAGCCATCATGGGCCAAAAGGGCAGCGCGCCGGTGCCGATCACCGCGCCCACCGCAAACATGAGCACCGCACCGGGCATGAACAGACCTACCATCGCCAGGGATTCGAGCAGGGCGATGGCGAATGCCACCAGGCCCGCCATTCCGGAGTGGGCGGAAAGCCAGTTCAGCAGTGCCTCGATGTAAGAGGATTCCATGTGGGCAAAATTCTAGCGCGGGTGCGTCCGGCACCGCTCATTCTGCGATATCTTCTCTCTTCACGACGCCCGTCCACCGAATACGGGCGCTAGCTAACCATCGTTAAGGGGGAAGTCTGACTTGAAGATCGAAACCATTGCCGTGCACGGCGGCTATAGCCCGGACCCGACTACCAAGGCCGTGGCCGTGCCCATCTATCAGACCACGTCCTACGCCTTCGACGACACCCAGCACGGTGCCGACCTGTTCGACCTGAAGGTGCCGGGCAATATCTACACGCGCATGATGAACCCCACCAATGCCGTGCTTGAACAGCGTGTGGCCGAGATGGAAGGTGGCGTGGGCGCGCTGGCGGTGGCCTCGGGCATGGCCGCGGTTACCTACGCCATTCAGACCATCGCCCAGGCCGGTGACAACATCGTTACCACCAGTAAGCTCTACGGTGGTACTTACAACCTGTTCGCGCACACCCTGCCGCGCTTCGGCATCGAGGTACGTTTCGCGCCGCACGACGATATCCAGGGCATTGCCGCCCTCATCGACGCCAATACCAAGGCGGTCTACTGCGAATCCGTGGGCAATCCTGCGGGCAATATCGTGGATGTGGCGGCCCTCGCCGACGTGGCGCACGCGCGCGGCGTGCCGCTCATCGTGGACAACACCGTGCCCACGCCCTATCTGTGGCGCCCCTTCGAGCACGGCGCCGATATCATCGTGCACGCACTCACCAAGTACATGGGCGGCCACGGCACCAGTATCGCCGGCGTGATCGTGGATTCGGGCAAGTTCGACTGGACGGCCCACGCCGATCGCTTCCCACTGCTCACCACGCCGGACCGTTCCTATCATGGCGTGAATTATGCCGAGCACTTCGGCCCGGCCGCATTCATCGCGCGCGCCCGTGTGGTACCGCTGCGCAATATGGGTGCCGCATTGTCACCTTTCAATGCCTTCCTGGTGCTGCAGGGCATCGAGACGTTGCCACTGCGTATGGACCGCCACTGCGAGAACACGCAGCGCGTGGCTGAATACCTGAAAGATCATCCCCAGGTGTCCTGGGTCAACTATGGCGGCCTGCCCGACAATCCGGACCACGCACTGGCGAAGAAATACATGGACGGCCGCGCGTCCGGCATTCTGTCGTTCGGCATCAAGGGCGGGCGTGAGGCGGGCACAAAATTCATCGATGCCCTCAAGCTCATCGTGCGTCTGGTGAATATTGGTGACGCCAAGTCGCTCGCCTGTCATCCGGCCACCACCACGCACCGGCAGTTGAACGAGGAGGAACTCCAAGCCGCCGGCGTTTCCGCCGATCTGGTGCGCCTGTCCATCGGCATCGAACACATCGACGACATCCTTGCCGACGTGGAACAGGCACTGGCAGCGGCGAAGTAGAACGAAAGGAACGCGGCGAAGATATCCACTGGGCACGCTTCAGCGACCGTGCTGCACAGGCATGCGCCGGTGGTCGGAAGCTGACCGTTGCCCCCGTGGTTGCGCCTGGCTTCGGCGTGTTGGCGCGGCACCCCATGCAGCTTGGTGCGGCGGTGCATGTAAAGGTGTGAGGCCTGTCACACCTGCGCGCCGCTGGGTGTGCGAAATCGATCTGCCTCTGGATCGTTCCGGTAGGATGCTCCCGACGAACTAATAACAACAATCGGGAGGAGTGCATGCTCCGTCACTTTGGCGTTCTCTTGCTGCCGCTGTGTTTTTTTCTCGTTGACCCTGCCTGGGGGTCCGACGAGTTCGAAGGCCGGCGCCTGTATCCCACCGTCAAGTGGATTGCGCTCGACGACCTGCACACCCGGCGCGGCGACGTGGAAGTGGTCGACGTTCGTTCCCGCTATGAATTCGAGACGCTGCACATTACCGGCGCACTCAACCTCCCCATCGGCGAGCCTGGCTTCGGCGAGCAGGTGCGTACGCTGCGCGCCGGTTCCGGTAAACCCATCGTGTTCTACTGTAACGGCCGAACCTGCATGAAGTCCTATCAAGCCGTGCTCGCGGCCGAGAAGGAAGGTGTGCAAGACGTGTTCGCCTACGACGCCGGCGTATTCGACTGGGTGAAACGATACCCGGACCAATCCGAGATGCTCGGCCAATCACCGGTGGATCCGGCGCGACTCATCGGCAAGGAAGCATTTGCCGCCCACACCCTGAGTCCCGAGGCGTTCGAGCAGCGTATCAGCGCAGGTACCCTGGTGCTCGATGTCCGTGACCGGTATCAGCAGGAAGGCACGTCGCTATTCCCGGCGGTGCAGGTCTCCGTTCCGCTCGACAACAAGGCACTGAAGCGTTACGTGGACCAAGCCAAGCGCGAAGGTCGTACGCTGCTCATCTACGATGCCGCCGGCCACCAGGTACGCTGGCTGCAGTATTACCTCGAAGCCGAACAAGTACCCGCCTACTTCTTCATGGAAGGCGGCGCCAAGGCCTACTACGACCGCATGATCGCGGACCTCATCGGCAAGAAACGTTGATGAGGAAGTCCGCTCGCGGACTTCTACCGCAAAAACGGATTGCTGCGACGTTCCTCGCCGAAGGTGGAGACCGGCCCGTGGCCCGGTACGAAGGTGATGTCGTCACCGAGTGGAAGCAGCTTGTGACGGATGGAATCGAGCAGCGCGGCATGATCGCCGCGCGGGAAATCGGTGCGGCCGATAGAGCCGTGGAACAGTACGTCGCCCACGAAGGCCACTTGTGCGGCGCGCGCGAACAGGATGATGTGGCCGGGGGTGTGCCCCGGGCAGTGGAGCACCTCCAGCTTCACTTGGCCGATGCTGACCACATCGCCTTCCTGCAGCCAGCGATCGGGCAGGAAAGCATCGGCGTGCGGAAAACCGAAATGCGCCGATTGCTGCGGTAACGCCTCCAGCCAGAAGCGATCGTCTTCATGCGGCCCCTCGATGGGCACACCGAGGCGGCGGGCCAGGTCGCCCGCCGCTGCCACGTGGTCCACGTGGCCGTGGGTGAGCAATAGGCGCTCGATGGTCACGCCCTCCCGCTCCGCCGCCGCGAGCAGCAGCTCCTCGTCGCCGCCCGGGTCCACCAGTGCCCCATGACGGGTAGCGTCGCACCAGATCAGCGAGCAGTTCTGCTGAAACGCGGTGACCGGGAGGATGCGGTAGTGCATGAGACTCAGATCCGCGTCAGCACCCGTGCCGCGGCGGCGATGGTGTCGTCCAGGTCCTGTTGGGTGTGCGCCGCAGAGACGAAACCGGCCTCGAAGGCGGATGGCGCCAGGTAAACACCTTCCTCCAGCATGCCGTGGAAGAAGCGCTTGAAGCGCTCCACGTCACAGCGGCTCACGGCCTGGCCGTAGCTGGTGATCTTCGCCTCGCTGGTGAAGAACAGGCCGAACATGCCGCCCACATGGTTCTCGCTCATGGACACGCCGGCCTGCTTCGCCGCGCCCATGATGCCTTCGGCCAGGTAGGCCGTCTTGCGGGCCAGTTCCTCGTAGAAACCGGGCTGCTGTACCAGGTCGAGGGTGGCAAGGCCCGCGGCCATGGCCACCGGGTTGCCCGACAGCGTACCGGCCTGATAGACGGGACCGAGCGGGGCGATCTCTTCCATGATGGCGCGCTTGCCGCCGAAGGCGCCCACGGGCATGCCGCCACCCACCACCTTGCCGAGGGTGGTGAGGTCCGGAACGATGCCGTAGTGCGCTTGGGCACCGCCGAGGGCGACGCGGAAGCCGGTCATTACCTCGTCGAAGATCAACACGGTGCCGTAGGCATCGCACACCTCGCGCAAGCCTTCCAGGAAGCCAGGTACCGGCGGGATGCAGTTCATGTTGCCGGCCACCGGCTCCACGATGATGCAGGCAATCTGCCCACCCATTTCCACGAAGGTGTCGCGCACGGCCTGGAGGTCGTTGTAGGGCAGGGTCAGGGTGTGTTCGGCGAGCGCGGCCGGCACGCCCGGGCTGCTCGGTACGCCCAGGGTGAGTGCGCCCGAACCGGCCTTCACCAGCAGGGAATCGGAATGGCCGTGATAACAGCCTTCGAACTTCACGATCTTGTCGCGGCCGGTGTGGCCACGTGCCAGGCGGATGGCCGACATGGTGGCCTCGGTGCCGGAGCTCACCATGCGCACCAGGTCCATGGAGGGTACCAGCTCACACAAGCGGTCGGCCATGACGGTCTCGCGCACCGAGGGCGCACCGAAGGAGAGGCCGTCCGCCGCCGTGTCCTGCACCGCCTTCACCACCGCCGGGTGGGCATGGCCGACGATGGCCGGGCCCCACGAACCCACGTAATCGATGTAGCGGCGATCGTCCTCGCCCCACATGTAGGCGCCGTTCACGCGCTTAACGAACACCGGGTCGCCGCCCACGCCGCGGAACGCCCGCACGGGCGAATTGACACCGCCCGGAATGTGTTTCTGGGCCGCGGCGAAGAGGTTTTGCGAGTTTTGCATGGGTCTTGATCTTTCTTCTTGAATCTACGGAAGTGTCGCCGGTGGGCGGTCCGTCGAGCGTCCAGGGCGGGCCGGCGAGGCCGTGCCCATCATACTCCGCCGGGCGGCAGCGGGTTCGATGTCTGTCCTGATAGCGCCGCGGGTTCGCCGCACCACGGCTGCGTGTTCATGGCCCGGGCATGCCGGCGGGTGCGCTCCGGATTGTAGGCAGCACCCTGCGGAGGGACAAGGCGCGTACGGCAAAGGCAATCCCGACCCGGACGTTCGCTGCATACCAGCGTACCGCACCTTCACACCCAATCTCCCATCGACAGCCCGCACCGAACCCGGCAATGGTCGGGTCTTTTCGCTCACTCGTTGTGGCAAATCGCCCGATCTGCGGCCCGCCAACTACGGGCGCCGACACATATCAATGACTTGCGGCTGGCATGGATGTTGCTGATCCATCGGTGTTTCCCCCTGTCGCACGGAGGCGTCGCCTAGCCATGAAAGATCGTTGATGGGCCCCATGATGACTGCCACGCGCTTCACCCGCATCGCCTGTCTGGTATCCAGCCTCTTCACCATCGCCGCCGGCGCACAGGCACAAACCACCGCAAAAAATGCCACAGCACCGGACCATCCGGTGATCTCGGTCACCGCCACGCGCATGGCCTCGGAACTCCAGGACACGACGGCCGCAGTCAGCGTGGTCGGCAAGGAGGAACTGGACACCATCAAGTTCACCAGCGCCACCACCGAGCTCATGAAGCGGATCCCGGGCTACAGCATGATCCGCAACCTGCGCATCCCCAGCGGCCGCAATTACACCATCAACCTGGTCGACGGCCTGGCCACGCGCGCCGCCTTCGGTACCGGCACCATCTCGGGCGCGGAAGACACCAACACCTTCGACATCGAACGGGTGGAGGTGGTGCGCGGGCCCGCCTCCGCGCTCTACGGCAGTAACGCGCTTGGCGGCGTAATCAACGTCATCACCCGCGAGCCGCCGCTGGATCCGGAATATCGGGTGTGGGGTGAACTGGGTGAGCACCAGCGCCGGCGCGGCGGCGTTTCGGCCGCGGGCACCCTCGGCGCGCTGGGCTATTTCGCCGACGCCAATTTCCTCGACACCGACGGCTGGCAGGACCGCACCGCACGTCGTCGGCGCGCCGCCAGCGGCAAGCTTCAGTTTGCGCCGGACCTCCAGTCCAGCGTGACCGTTCGTGCCGAATACCTGGACAATTTCCAGGAGGACCCGGGCTCGCTGAGCGAGGCGCAGTTCAAGAGCGACTGGCGCCAGGCGGCGGTGCTGGATGCCTACAACGATGAGGAATCCGTGTCGGGCACCGTCAAGTACGAGCGCCAGCTGGGCAGCCGTTCCGCCCTCGACATCTCCTACGGCGTGAGGCACAGCCAGACCGAGGGCACGCCTTCCTACAGCGCCATCGGCGGCATCAGCAGCAACGACGTGGTGAACCACAACCTGGTGGCGTTGTACCGGCAGGACTTCGAGGCCTCCCGTTCGCAACTGATCACCGGTCTGGACCTGCTGCACAGCGCCCTGGACACCACCACCTTCGAGGGGCGCACCACGTCCAGCGCCGTCGCTCAGCAGTTCGACGTGACCGCCGTCGGAACCTCGCCGTTCGTTCAATACGAGATCGCCCCGCTTGAGCGCCTGCGCCTCTCGCTCGGCGCGCGCTACGACCGCATCGAGTACTCCGCGGAGGGTCACAAGACCTCGCGCGGGAGCACCACCCGCTTTGACGAATCCAAGACCTTCGGCCACGTGAGCCCCAAGGCGGGCGCCAGCTTCGACCTCAATCCGCATAACACCGCCTGGATCGGTTACGGGCAGGGTTTCGTGGTGCCGAGCCGTACCCATCTGTTCGTGGGCGGCCGCGGCTACGACGCCAATCCCGACCTCGATCCCGAACGGGCCGAAAACGTGGAAGTCGGCCTGCGTGGCCGGATTCCGGCCAGCCGCTTCACCTACGACGTGGCCGTTTACCGCACCACCATCACCGACATGCTGGTGGAAAACGAACGCCTGGAGAAATACGTCAACGCAGGCGAGGTGCGGGTCCAGGGCGTGGAGACCCTGCTCGGTTGGCAGCCCCACGACCACTGGCGCCTGGACGTGGCGCACACCTATGCCGACAACCGTTATCTCGACTACGTGGACGGCAGTGACGACCTGAGCGGCAACACGCTGCAGGCATCGCCCAAGCATCACCTGGACACGCGCCTTACCTGGCTGCCGATGCCCGGGCTCGCCGCTGAGCTGGAGTGGAACACCATCACTGAGTACTACACCAGCGACAGCAACGACGACCCGGCCGGCAAGGCCGACCGGCCCGATCTGTTCCACCTGCGCGTCACCTGGAGCGGCGCGCACTGGTCCTGGTGGGCACACGTGTTGAACCTCACCGACGAGAAGTACGCCGAGCGGGTGAGTTTCAAGCCTGGCGGCCGCGAATTTGACGTGGGTGTCCCACGCACGTTCTACGCCGGACTTTCCTACCAGTGGTAGCCTGCCCTTGAGGAGACTTTCGATGGTGGTCTTTCGTTTCTGGGCGGTGCTGTGCCTGGCCCTCTGTGGACAGTACGTGGCGGCGGAGCCCCTGTGGCTGTCGGACCAGCCGCCCGACCCGGCCATGACCGCGCGGCTGCGCAGTGCCCACGGCGGCTGGCTGGAACCCGGCCCGCGGGGCACGTTTTTCAAGCGCCTGTGGCTACGCACCGGGCCGACCCCGGCTACCGCCGGCTATGCGGCGGCGGCCACGGGCGGTGAATTCCTGGTGCAGGATCCTGCCGGCGTGCACAGCACACCATCGGCCGATCCAACAGGGAAGCACAGTCAATGGCGCTTCCCCGTGGCACAGGAAGGTTTCTACGACGTCTATCTGACCCAGCGACAGGTGCGGGACGCTCACCTGCATGTCAGCGTGGCCAAGGCGGAGGTGCTCAAGCACAGCTGTCGCGAAGGCCACGACGATGTGCAGAGCAAGATGCCGCCCAAACACCTGGCGAGCATTCCCCTGGAGCTCGTCCGCGAACGCCTCCACAAGGAAGATTTTCATACCCGCCTCGGCTTCGGCGACACGGTGATGTTTCGCGTGCTGGCCCACGGCGCACCCGTGGCAGGGGCGGAGGTCACGATGACCACCGCTTCCGGCTGGCGCAATACCGTGCACAGTGACGCGGAAGGCCGCGCCCGTTTCATCCTCGTGCGCGACTACTTCCCCGATTGGGATGACTTCGATTACCGCCACCGGCAGGACTTCCTGGTGGTGGCCACCCGGGAGACGGACGAGGCCGGCACCCTGGACGGCGCGCCCTACGCGCGCACCCGCTACCAGGCCACCCTGGCCGGGCAATACCACCCGTCCAGCCGCGATTACCAGTCCTACGCCTACGGCCTCGCCATCGGCCTGTTTGGTTTGAGCTTCGGCGGTCTGGGCGCCTATGTCTATCGCCGGCGCCGCACCCGGCCGTTTCGCGAGGTGCGCTTCCATGATTAGGCAGTGGATCAACGGCATCGACCTCAGGCGCTTCCGCTTCTGGCTGCAACTGGGCTTCTTCGTGCTGTTCGTTTATGGCGGTTACGCCGCCGTGAACCTGGGCAACAGCCTGCCCACCTTCGCCTGTGGTTTCGTCGGTGAAAGCCGTGGTGGCGTGTGTTACCTGCTGCCGCTGCAACACCAGTTGAGCGTGCCCTGGGAACGGCTGTTCAGTTGGGCGATTCTCGGAGTCCTAGAGGCCTTCGTGTTGTTCGCCCTGTGGTTCTTCGTGCTCAACAAGGCCTGGTGCGGCTACGCCTGTCCGCTCGGCACCTTGCAGGATTGGATCACCGCGCTGCGCACGCGTCTGGGCGTGCGCTTTTCGCGCTATCGCGAGGCCGCCTTCCGCCGTCTCACGGTGATCAAGTACGTGCTGCTTGCCCTCACCCTCCTCATGCCCCTGGCGGTGGGCGGCGGACTGCTGCCGCACAGCCTGGGCACGCCCTTTTGCGACATCTGCCCGGGTCGCATGATCCTCCCGCTGTTCACCGGCGACACCTCGCAGCTCACGGTCAACTTCGCGGAAAAGAGCACCATGATCATGACCGCGCTGGGCATGCTCATCACCGGCGGATTCTTCGCAGGCGCCTTCGTGAAAAAGCGTTTCTTCTGCTTCTTCTGCCCCATGAGCGCGCTGCACTACCTGCTCTCCCGG
This sequence comes from Thiohalomonadaceae bacterium, assembly GCA_041677345.1. Taxonomy (GTDB): domain Bacteria; phylum Pseudomonadota; class Gammaproteobacteria; order Thiohalomonadales; family Thiohalomonadaceae; genus JALOAT01. The sequence continues at coordinate 1,222 of JBAYQE010000053.1, read as the reverse complement.
CCGGCGCTGCTGCAACTGCGCAAGGACGGCGGCAAATGCACCCGCTGCGGTGATTGCTACCGCGTGTGCGACATGGACATCAAGGAGATCGCTGACGAGGTGAACACCACGCGCATCATGCAGGACGACTGCATCCTGTGCCTGAAATGCGTCTCCGCCTGCCCCGAGGACGGCGCCCTCAAGGCCACTTTCGCGGGCGTCACCCTTTTCGAAGCGACCGAACAGGGCTTCATCAAACGTATGAACAAAGGAGCCGCCGGTGAGTGAGCGCCAACCCCTATCGTTCAATCACAGCCGTCAGGCGCGCGAGGCGGAGCACATCCTCGACCACATCACCGACCGCTTCGATGACAACCCGCGGGCGATGGATTACTTCTACGACCTGTTCCGCCGCGTCTACTGCCAGGGCGAGGCCCTGTCATACGAGGGGATGCGTATCGGCACCACCTGCATCCAGGCGCCGGAGGAATTGATCCACGCCGTCGGCGCCACCCCGGTGCGCCTGTGTAACGGCGCCTATCACTATGATCAGATCGGCGGCGATTTCATGCCCGCCAAGTCCTGTTCGCTGGTGAAGGCGACGCTGGGCATGCTCAGTAGCCAAGACCCGGTGCCGCGCGTCGGCAAGCTCGATCTGATCGTCAACCCCACCACTTGCGACCAGAAGAAAAAGGCCAGCGCCATGATCGAGGCGATGGGCCACCGGGTGTACGACCTGGAACTGCCGCCGGCCAAGGAGAGCGAGGAGGCGCGGCTCTACTGGCAACGCAGCGTGCGGCAGTTCGCCGTGCAGCTCAGTGAAGTCACCGGCAAGCGACTGACCCGCAAGGCGCTCAAGGCAGCCATGGCGCGCACGGCGCGTGCGCAGGCGGCGTTCCGCACGCTGCACCAGCTCCGCAAGAGCCAGCCCGCGGTGTTCCTCGGCAAAGATGCCTTCCTGGTCACCAACGCGTTCTTCTTCGACGACATCGAACGCTGGACCGCGGCGGTGGAGGCACTGAATCAGGAGTTGCAGCAACGCCTGCAGGAGAGTTTTCAGGCCGCCCAGCGCAAGGCGCCGCGCATCCTGTTCACCGGCTCGCCGCCCATCTTTCCCAATCTCAAGCTGCCGCTGCTCATCGAAGAGGCCGGCGGCGTGGTGGTGGCCGACGAGACCTGCTCGGCCAACCGCATGCTCTACGACCTGACCGCGGTGGACGAGTGGCGCCTCGACGACATGGTC
>JBAYQE010000052.1:0-18160 GCA_041677345.1 Thiohalomonadaceae bacterium | reverse complement strand
TGGCCTACCACGTGACCATTTTGGTCACCTGCCCGACAACCCGCGTCACCCGCCCGCGCCACTTGGACCCGATCACGTGCGACGTGGTTCACGCTATGGTCCAAAAACCATCCCGAAACGGCGCACCTTGCTCATGGCACAGAGTATGCAACCTATCGCTTGAACCCTGCCCATTTTCGCTCCAGGCCACTCAACAAAGGAGAGACTCCCAATGAAAAAGGCCCAGAAAGGCTTCACCCTCATCGAACTGATGATAGTGGTGGCCATCATCGGTATTCTGGCTGCTGTCGCGATTCCGCAGTTCAACGAATATCGCGCCAAGGCCAACGATTCCACGGCCCAGGCTGATGCCAAGAATGCCATCACAGTGATGTCGGCCGCGCAGCGATAACATTATTAGTAAGGAGAAATCCGGTGAAAAAAATTGCGTTTGCCATTTTCGTTTCGATGGGTCTCGGTACCTCGTTTTCAGCTGTCGCTGCTGGGGAGACAATTACCTCCGGTGAGGAAATCACTGGTGGGGTCGATGGAAATTGCGTCCTGCTCGCTGATGACGTGAGGCTGAATCTCTCGAATGGTGTTTCTGGCGCATACATGTGCGATGAAGGCACTACTACCATCAAAGTTGGAACGTGCCATGCCGCTGGCAGCCGAACCGCGTCGATCAGCTGCGCCGTAGTTGACCACGATGAGGACAATAATCCCATTTACAACAATGAGGGCTGCGATGGCACACCCAATCAGACCATCAACGAGCCCGATTATAGGGGCTATTTTGCAAGCACCACCGGCGGTGCCGTTGGCGGCATCTACCTCGGTGGAAACTGCACCCAGGATACGTTGAACGGTAACTGGTACTTCAACTAGGCTGCCGGGGTCCAAGCGTCGAGGAGACTTCTTAAGCCCGACGCTTGGACCTGACCCAAAACAGCACAGTCTCGTTGCAACATTCTCCATTAGACCGCTTTGGCTGCTATTTACGCGTGTTATCGCGGTCTTTGATGTTTGGCATCGTTAAGCCCTTCGTACGAACGGCTCCATCGCGTACCATCCGTGATCGTGCCCTTACCAGGAAGTCCGCAGTATTTCGGCCTTATTTGCATAAGACAAACGCCCCATTTCAGCATTCTGCTCGGTATGGCATCGACTCCGGAATAGCATGACATCAGAATGCGTGCATAAACTTTATTGGCATGCTTCGCTTGCAAAAAGCTACCTCTTGCTGCGTGCGCGACGTATCTTGGTACCCCGCTAGCCGCAACATTTCATCAATAGCGATGTCCATCATCTCCGATATAGCCACAGGATTGCGCATTGCATTGCGCGCCCGCTTCCTTTCCTTAGCTTTTTGGTTTCTACTCGCCCTCGCAGCATCAATATGGCTCGCCGCACAATTCAGCGGCCGTCAGCCCGCCACCGTGGGCTTGGACGTGGGGTTTTCGATCATCCGCCTGGTCCTTCCGTTGGTTATCGTGCTGCTGCTGCAGGAACTCTTCGTGCGGGAGTTTGATCGCCGTTATTCACTCACCTCACTCACTTATCCACGTCCGCGCCAACTATTTTTCATAGGTCGGGTCTTGGCGGCACTGGTGCTTATTCTGCTCCTTCTCGCGCTAGCGGGTCTGCTGGTGGCTGGCATGGTGGCGCTGGTAGGCCAGAGCTATGAGCAGACTACGCAGGTAGGCATGGGCGGCCCCTATCTGACGACGTTACTCTTTATCGCGCTGGATCTATTCGTGATCACGGGTGTGGCTGCGCTGCTGTCTGTGGTCGCGAGCACACCCAGCTTCATCCTCATAGGTACGTTCGGCTTCGCGCTGGCGGCACGCTCGTACGCGGCCATCGTGGATCTCCTCACTACGGATGCCTATCTGGTAAGTAATGCTGAGAGCTATCGCCATTCTCTGGCGCTGCTTCGCTACATACTGCCGGATTTAGGTGCCCTCGACATCCGAATGACCGCCTTGTACAACACTTGGCGCTTCCTGCCGTCGGACTGGCCCCTGCTATTAGTGGGTGCCTTCGCCTATGGTGTCGCCTTCCTGTTGCTGGCGGGCTGGATACTGAACCGCAAACGCTTCTCCTGATGCGACGTTATTTCGGTCTCATCCTCGCACTGACGGTCTTGGGCGCTTTCCACCTCAGCACGTGCCTGACCTGGAACGGTACGCCGCGTGATGCCGAGGCCTCGCTGGGCGGGCGCGTGGTGGTGAGCGCTCCGGTGCAGTTGCTGCTCTATGCAGGCGACCGTTTTTTGGGCGCCAACCTGGAGGCCATGCGGGTCGCCGTGGCAGGTGCGGAGACTACGGTAGACGCCAATGCGGCCTACCTCATCCGCGCCCATCGTGTGGTGTCGCAGCTCAATGCATGCCACGAAGATAATTATTATCTTGGTAACGCACTGCTTACCTGGGGAGGCGCCCAGGAAGACGGCAATGAGGTGCTGCGCCGCGCTACCGAATGCCGCTTCTGGGACGAGTTCCCGCCGTTCTTCCATGGCGTCAATCTGTTCTTCTTTCAAAAAGATCCTGAGGCAGCACGCAGGATCCTGGACATCGCTGCTGAGCGCGCCACTGACAATGCCGCCGCGCTGCGCAAGTTAGGCATCATGATCACTGCCGGCGAGATCCGTGATGATCGTATGGCGTTGGCATATCTCACCCAAGAACGCGAGCAGTCGAATGATCCCAAGCTCAGGGAAATGCTCGGAAAGCGGGCAGTCCGTCTGCAAGGCCTGATCCGTTTGCGTGAAGCCCAAGCCGAATTCGAATCCCATTTTGGTCGTTCCCTCGCCCATCCCAGCGAACTGTTGCGCACAGGCATCCTCGATACATTCCCTACTGATCCCTTGCGCCTTGGCTACGAGTTCGTAGATGGATCCTTCCAGCTTAAGGAAATGAAATTGGAATTGCCGAAATGATGGCTGCTTTGGAATTTTGTGGAGTAGGCATGACCTTCAACAAGCGCGGTCATGTCGTCCGTGCGCTCAACAACGCCAGTTTCGCCGTCAGCGAGAACGAAGTCTTCGGCTTCGTCGGCCCCAACGGTGCAGGGAAGTCCACGACCATCAAGGTGATGCTGGACATCATTCGTGATTATGAAGGTGAGGTGCGCATCCACGGTATCAATGCGCGCGAGGCCAGGGCCCGAACCGGTGTGGCCTATGTCCCTGAGTCACCCGCCCTTTACGACCAGTTCACGCCGCTCGAAATCCTGCGCATGGCGCTGCGCATGTACGGCATCAAGCGCACCGATGAAAAGGCCTGGTGCATGCACTGGCTGGAGCGCTTTTCCGTGGCCGAGAATGCCAACCGGCGCGTGCGCCAGCTGTCCAAGGGCAACGTGCAGCGCGTTGCCCTCGCCCATGCCATGGTGGTTTCACCAAGGCTGCTGGTGCTGGACGAACCACTCTCCGGGCTCGATCCGGTCGGGCGCAAGGATGTGGTGGACATCCTGACGGAATACAAGCAGCAGGGTGGCGCCATTTTCTTCACCTCCCACGTGCTGCACGACGTAGAACGCATCGCGGACCGCTTTGGTTTCATAAACCAGGGGGAATTGGTGACCACCCGCTCGCCTCGTGATCTTGTAGCCGAACGGGCTGATTGGTTCACTGTCCATTATCTGGCCGGTTCTGAATTGGGGAGCGGCGGCAAGCTTATCCGGGACGGGGAGTTCGAAGCAGAGATCAACCAGAAGGATCTGCCGGAATGGCTACAGGCATTGAATCATGCCGGCGGGCAACTGCTGGGCATCAAGCCCGCGGTCTCACTCGAGAGTGTGTTCTTCAAAATCCTTGCGGAAAGCAGGCACACGGAGGCGCCTGCTTCGCTGTCTGGGCCTAGTGCCTGAACCTCTCCAGGACGCCTGTTGCACGCAGACACCGGGCGAGGGCACCGGCTCCATAGGCTGATTCGCGGGCTCGCGGGAATCGCGGCCGGTGGCCGCTCCTTGTATTCATCAGTGAACGCCACATTCGTTATCCCTGGACCGGTACCTCCCTACCACTCCTGCGGCGGCGAGACGTTGGTCTGGAGCCAGTAACTGACGATGAGCTTCACCACATCCGTAAGTTGGCGATAGTCCACAGGTTTACGGATATAGCTGTTCGCTCCCAGATCGTAACTGGTCAGCACGTCGGTCTTCTCGATGGACGAGGTGAACACGACCACCGGGATCATGCGTGTCTTGTTGTCGAGGCGCAGGGCCTGCAGGACCTCCAGACCGCCCATTTTGGGCAGTTTGAGATCGAGCAGCACAAGTCGGGGCGGTGCTGCGACACCCAGCAAATAGTCGACCGCCTCGCGGCCGTTGCGTGTAACCTCGATGGTCTCGGTGATGCCCGTCTGCTTGAGTGCCCGCAGGATCAATTGCTCGTCATCGGGGTTGTCCTCCACCAGGAGAACCGTGTTCGTAGGCATGTCGTCTCCTTCTGCCTTTTTTCATATGTTAGCCGACCAGCCGGGGACTGAGGGTAAAGTAGAACACCGCCCCGTCGCCGGGACGGCTTTCCGCCCAGATACGTCCCCCGTGCTGGCTTACGATGCGCTGGACCGTGGCCAGGCCGATGCCCATGCCCTCATACTCATCCCACCCATGCAATCGATGAAACGGGCGGAACAGCGTCTCCGCGTATTGCATTTCGAAGCCGATGCCATTGTCCCTCATAAGGTAAACGGTTGCTCCGCCATCCTGGTGGCTGGTGAACTCGATGGCTGCGCAGTCACGCTCGCGCGTGAATTTCCACGCATTGCCTATGAGGTTCTCAAGCAACAGCCGAACCAGTGAAGGGTCTGCCTCGGCGGTAATCCCGGCCTCGACGGTGAAATGCACACAGCGGTCACCGCTGCCGGCCCGGAGCTGTGCAAACACCTCCCGTGCGACAGCGCTCAGATCACAGGTCTGTAGCTGCAGATCGCGACGAATTACCCGGGAGAGCATGAGCAACCCGTCAATGAGCTGACCCATGCGGTTGGTTGCGCTGATCATGCGCTCAAGGTATTCACGACCTTCCGCAGGCAGATGTTCACCGCAGTCGTCCAACAACGCACAACTGAAACCGTTGATGGCGCGCAAGGGCGCGTTCAGATCATGCGAGACCGTATAGCTGAAGGATTCCAGCTCGTGCACCGCCTGCAGCAACTTGGCCGTGCGGTCTGTCACCAGCCGTTCCAGGTCTTCACGATAAAGCTTCAACTCCTGTGCAATACGCTGGGCCTCGGTGATATCCATGAGCGTGCCAAACACGCGTAGCGGACGACCAAACTCGTCGCATTGCGCGCATCCCAGCATGCGGATGCTGCGCTCCCGTCCATGAGCATCATGCAACCGGTGGTCGATGCGGAATTCCTGGCCGGTGTCCATGGCCCGGGTAATGAACGCCTCGACCTCGTTGCGCTCGCATTCAGGGATCGCCTCCAACAGGTGTTGCATGGAGGGCTTTGCTGCGCTGTCACCAAGGATCCGGTACATGCCTTCGGACCAGCGCAGCTCGCCAGTGACGAGATTCCGGTCCCAACTGCCCATGCGGGCGATCTCTTCCGCCTGCCTCAACAGTGCCTCGTTCTCACGCAGGGCATCTTCCGCCGCGCGGCGTGCGGTAACATCACGAAAAATACCGACAAACAGCACATTCGTTGGCAGTTCCACCCTCGCGCCGGCCAGCTCCTTTACCTTGACGCTCCCGTCCCGGAGCGGGAAACGCAGCTCACGCAGCACGCTGCCGTGGAGGCGCAGGTGGTTGAAGGCGTGTGCCAGGGCGTCGGCTTTGTCGCATGGGTGAATGTCTGCGGGCCCGAGGTGTAACAACTCGGAACGGGAATAACCGAACAACTGCTCCGCCTCATGGTTTGCATCGACGAATTTCTGACCTTCGCCCACCACCAGGATCGCGTCGGTCGCGTGCGTCATGAGCGCCCGGTAGCGCAGCTCGGATTCGCGCAGTGCGCATTCTGCACGCTTGAGTTCCGATACGTCCCGCCGCACGTGGATCATGCCGGCATCACCGATGGCCAGCAGGGAGATGTGGTACCAGCGCCCGGTGTCGATGTCTTCCAGTTCCAGCATGCGGACCTGTTGCACGTTCCGGATGTGCTGGCAGACGGGGCAGTCTTGCTCAGCCAGGGCCAGTGGATGGAACAGCGCATGGCAGGATTCACCCAGGCAGTTGTCCACGGTGGCTTCGCGGCGCGCAGCCCCGTTGGCCTGGCGTACCTTACCCTCACGATCGACGACTACGGTCGCGTCAGGAAAGGCCTCATAGATGTGTGCATCCGCACTCAGCACGCGAAGCGGCTGTTTCAGGGTGGTATGAACGGCAGCCGTCAGCAGGAACCAGTAACTGACCAGGTTGACGACATGCCCCAGGACGGACTGCATATCGGCGACGGTGCGATACAGCGTGAACGGGAATTCGGAGAGAATCATGAAACCGATGGCCAGCGAAAGACGCCGGGTGACGACGCCATCCACACGACCCTGGAGGCGGCCCATGGATGCCAGTGCCAGCATGAATACGGCAATGATCAGGTATTCCGAGGTAACCTTGAATGAGGTAAGGCCGGTTTCCGGATCAAAGACCTCGGGAAACCACGGCTGACTGATCAGGGCTAACAACCCGAGGAATAGCACCGCGAAACCGACATGCATGTATGGTGGCACATGGCTTCTGCCGGAACACCGTATGGCCGTGACAAGGACGACGGCCTCGAAGAAACGCAGCGCCAGCCAAAGACGAATATCGAGGTACGGAACATCCGTCTCCACGATCCCGGCGCCGGGAAAACAAAGGGCGTGCAGTAGGGTCAGGACACCGACCCAGAAAAACCCGCTGCCGAGCGCAAGGAAGAATACGTTGCGCGTGAGGGGATAGGTGTGCCAACCGATGGCGGACACCAGGAAAGCTACGGTCGCGCCAATGACTTCCGCAAATGAATGAAACAGCACATGGGCCTGCGTTACACTCAGCCACGCCAAAAAAGCGAGCACTCCGAGGCCAACCCAAACGCCTTCGTCGGGTATGTGCAACCCCCTTTTGCGTCTGTCCAAGGCACGCGGCGTTACCTGATCCTGCATCCTGCTTCCCCCATAGTGCCAATTGTGCCAAGACTCAGCACGTTAGGCACCCGGGTTTTCACTCACCGGGATCGAGGACATCGCAACCCCGGATGCCCGGGCCAGCCGATTTCTCATCCCCAGCCCAGGAAGATTCAGCGCGACGACCGGCGCAACAGGGCATCCGACATACTGCTAGAGTAAGGTTGCGAGGGGGAGACACATGGACATAGAGCAACTGCGGGGGCTGATAGGCACGGCGGTGTCATACCACGGCATGATGTGCTGCATCATCGAGGTACTGGAAGAAGGCCCCGCCCTGGTCCTGCTCGACCGCGCCCATGGCAGCGTGCAATCCGACCGTTTCGGTGACCCATGGCGTGAAGTACCGAATACCTACGTCGTGCCTGTATGGCAACGCGCCGAGCAGGATTTTCACGAGGAATTCCTGGCACTTGAGGTACTGGATTCGCCTTGCAGCTAGCTCGCGGCGGCTGCGTCGGGCAGCGTGGTTCCTAGGAGGGTCTCAGGGTGAGGCTGGCGGCAAGCATCCTGGCCTTTTCGAGGTCAGCGGCGGTGTCGACACCCGGACCGGGCAAGGCCTCGGCCTCGGCCACGTGGATCCTCTCTCCCATCCAGAGCACCCGAAGTTGTTCGAGGGATTCGCGCATTTCCAGCGCGCAGGCCGGTGTTGCCGTATAGCGCGCCAGAAAGCCTGCACGGTAGGCGTAGATGCCGAGGTGGCGGTAATGCCTCACATCCGCCGGGAGTTCCTCCGGCCGGGAAGCCAGGGCATCACGGTCCCAGGGGATGGGGGCACGGCTGAAGTACAGCGCATGGCCCTGGGCGTCGGCCACCACCTTCACCACATTCGGATCGAACAGTTCCTGGGCGGATACGATGGGCGTGCACAGCGTGGCCATGGGTACGGCCGGATGCCCGATAAGCCCGGACGCCACCTGTCGCAGCAGGGCCGGTGGCATGAGTGGCTCGTCGCCCTGCAGGTTGACGATCACGTCCTCGCTCCCGTAGCCCAGCTGCGTGACCACCTCGGCCAGCCGCTCGCTGCCCGTACGGTGATGTGCCGCCGTCATGCACACCCTGGCACCGAAGGCGTGGCCAGCGGCACGGATGCGTTCATCATCGGTGGCAATCACCACCTCGCACGCGCCGCTCTCCAGGGCACGCTCGTACACGTGCTGCAGCATGGGCTTGCCTGCAATGTCGAGCAGAGGCTTGCCGGGCAGGCGTGTGGAGGCGTAGCGCGCGGGGATGATGACGCGGAAATTCACTTCACATCCTCTTCCGCCCCCAGTTCCCTCGCCTCATCCTCCAGCATGACGGGGATGTCATCCCGCACCGGGAAGGCCAGGCGGTCTACCTTGCAGATGAGCTCCTGCTGCTCGGGTCGATAGACGAGCGGTCCCTTGCAGATGGGACAAACGAGAATTTCGAGCAACTTCTTGTCCATGGTCACCTCTCGATGAGATCCAGAATATGGCGGCCGACGGCCTCCGGCACCCGTGCCTCTACGGGTAGATACCAGTGATTTTCACTGGCGAAACCTGTGCATTTCACTGCGTCCTTTTCGGTCATGACAACCGGCAGCCCATCACCGAAGGCGAGGTCTTCCGCCCGGAAAGGATGATGATCGGGAAAGGCGTGTTCCACGACGGTGAGACCCGCCGCCGCGAGCGTGGCAAAAAACCGTCGCGGGTCACCGATGGCCGCAACGCCGTGCACACGCGACCCGCCAAGGGCGCTCAGCGCCTGCTGCCGGTCGTCCCTCAGATTCACCAGCAGCGCGCCTTCCAGTCGCACTGCATCGGGTGCATCGCCCCCGTTCGTCACCACCACGTCCACGTGGGCAAGCCGTGAGGGACGCTCACGCAGCGGACCGGCGGGCAGACAGCGCCCGTTGCCCAGGCCGCGCCGGCCGTCCACCACGGCCACCTCCACGTCGCGCGCCAGGCGGTAGTGCTGCAGACCGTCGTCGGAAACGATGACGTCCAGTTCATGCCGCGCCAACAGGAACCTGGCCGCGGCCACCCGGTCCGGCCCCACCGCCAAGGGTACACCGGTCCGCCGCGCAATGAGCACCGGTTCATCTCCAACCATGGCAGGATCACTGGCGGCGTCAACGGGCTGGGGCCAGTGCGGTGCCTGACCGCCATAGCCTCGACTCACCACGCCCACCCGCTTGCCATGCCTCCGCAGGTAGTCCACCAGCCAGACCACGACAGGCGTCTTGCCGCTACCCCCGACGGTGATATTGCCCACCACCACCACCGGCACACCCACGCGCTCCGCACGCCGCCAACCACATCGATAGGCCGTGCGCCGCAGCATGGCCAGCGTACAGAACAGCCAGGAAAGCGGCGCCAGCAAGCGGGCAACGGCGTTGTCGTCGTACCAATAGTGATCCAGCCGCTTCACGTCACAAGGCGGCGGCAGCCGGGTTGTCGGCAAACTGCATGCGGTAGAGGTTGGCGTAAGCGCCGTCGCGCGCAAGCAGTTCGCCATGGCGCCCGCTCTCGATGATGCGGCCCTGCTCCATCACCACGATCCGATCCGCGCGTTCGATGGTGGAAAGCCGATGCGCGATGATCAGGGTGGAGCGATTGGCCATGAGCTTCTCGAGGGCCGCCTGGATATGACGCTCGGAGGCCGTATCCAGTGCCGACGTGGCCTCGTCCAGGATCAGTACCGGCGCGTTCTTGAGCAGGGCACGGGCAATGGCCAGACGCTGGCGTTGGCCGCCCGAGAGCAGCACACCGTTCTCACCCACCATGGTGTCGAGTCCATCGGGCAGCTCGCGGATGAATTCCATGGCATGGGCCGCCTCGGCGGCTTCGATGATTTCCTCGCGCGTGGCCTGACCGAGCCTGCCGTAAGCAATATTGTTGGCGATGGTGTCGTTGAACAAGGTGATGTGCTGGCTCACCAGCGCGATCTGATTGCGCAGGCTGACCATCGAGATATCCCGTATTTCGGTGCCGTCCAGGAAGATGCTGCCGGACTCCAGTTCGTAAAACCTGGGGAGAAGATTCACCAGCGTCGTCTTGCCACTGCCCGAGCGGCCCACGAAAGCGATGGATTTGCCGGGCTCCAGCATGAAACTCACACCCTTGAGCACTTCCGCGCCTTCCGGCGTGTAGCGGAAATGCACATCGCGGTATTCCACGGCGCCGCGCACCCGCTCGATGTGCAACGTGCCTGTGTCGTTCTCTTCCTTCTCATCGAGGAACTTGAAGATGGTACCCGCCGCGGCGATACCGCGCTGCAGGGCCACGTTCACGGCGGTCAGGCGCTTGATCGGCGCGAGCAGCATCATCATTGCTGCCACGAACGAGACGAAGGTGCCGACCGTCAGTGTGTCCAGCATATTGAGTGCGGAGTAGATGACCACGGCGGCGCCGCTGGCCGCTACCAGTTGTACCGTGGGTACGTTGGCGGCGCTGGTGGCGAGCATGCGCATGTGCAGGTGGCGGTTGCGCTCGTTGGCCTCTTCGAAGCGCGTGCGTTCGTATTCCTGGCCGGGGAAGATCTTCACCACGCGCTGGCCTTCGATGACTTCCTCGGCGATATGGGTCACATCGGCCACCGAGGCCTGGATGCGTGTGCTGTAGCGCCGGAAGCGCCGACTGATCTTGCGCGTGATGTGCGCAATGAGCGGTGTGCCGATCAGCAGAATGCAGGCGAGCATCCAGTCGATGTAGAACATCCAGGCCAGCAACCCGATCACGGTGAGTGTGTCACGCACGGCGACGGTGATCACCTGCGAACTCGCCTGCGCCACCTGCTCCACGTCGTACACCAGGCGCGACAGCAGGCTGCCCGAAGGCGTGCGATCGAAATATGACACCGGCAGGCGCAGGAACTTCCCGAACACCTGCGAACGCAGGTGCTTGATCACCTGCCGTGCCACCCATCCCATCCAGAAGGAGGCGAGGTATGAGGCCACGCCGCGGAACAGGAAGATCAGGATGAGGCCTATGGGTGCGAACATGATCACATCCGGATCGCGCTCCACGAAACTGCCATCCACGAACGGCCTGATGAGAGCGGCGAAGGCGGTCTCGGTGCTGGCCTCGAAGGTCATACCCACGGCGGCGATCGCGAAGGCACGCCAGTGCGGCAGGATGTAGCCGAGCAGGCGGCGGTAAATATGTACGCCGCTCAAATCGGTATCGGAAACGGCCATTTAGTCTTCCCCGTCCGGCTTTGCGGTGGCGATGGTGATGTGTACGTAGCCAAGCTGACCGGCGGCATCCATGGCACGCACCACCGCCTCGTGCGGGGTCTTGCGGTCGGCACTCAAAATGACCTTGGGTTGTGCATGGTCCCCTGCGGCGCGCTGCATGGCACGAGTCAGGGTATCGATGCGGGTGTTGACCACTTCCTGCTGGTTGACGTAGTAGCGCCCCTCGGCATCGATGGTGACCTCCACCACCGTGCCTTCGGCCGCGATCGCCTCACCGCTTGCCTCGGGCAGTTCCACGTTCAACTGGGTTTCGCGTTCGAAAGTGGTGGCTACCATGAAGAAAATGAGCAGCAGAAAGACCACATCGATAAGTGACGTGAGATTGATCTCGGGCTCATCCGCGCGGCGGCGCTGCAGGCGCATCAGGCGGCCTCCGGGCTGTCCTGCTCCCGCTCGCCGTGCAGTACTTCGATGAGTCTGAGCGCCTCCTCTTCCATCTTGAGCGCCAGGGTATCCACGCGCGCACGCAGATAGCGGTAGAAGAACAGGGAGGGGATGGCGATGGCCAGGCCTGCCGCGGTGGTGATGAGCGCCTCACTGATGCCGCCTGCCAGCACACCGGGATTACCCACACCCGCGGCGGTGATGGCCGTGAATACCTTGATCATGCCCAGCACGGTACCGAACAGCCCCAGCAGCGGTGAAATGGCGGCGATGGTGCCCAGCGCATTGAGGAAGCGCTCCAGTTCCGCCACCACCTGACGGCCCACATCTTCGATGGCCTCCTTCATCACTTCGCGGCTATGGCGCTGATTGATGAGACCTGCAGCGAGCACACGCCCCAGGGGCGAGGAGTCGCGGATGGTCGAGATGCGGCGCGCGTCCAGCTGTCCAGCCTGATGGACCTGGAGGATCTGGCTCACCAGATTGGCGGGTGCGATGCGCTCCTGACGCAGGCTCACAAAGCGTTCCACCACGATGGCCATGGCGGCGATGGAGCAGACGATGAGCGGCACCATGACCCAGCCGCCCGCGACGATCATCTCGAACACGCGAATCTCCCTCGAAAAAGCGCGGCACACTTTACCAAAGCCGGCCCTTGGGCGCCTAGACAATGGTTCCAGTCTGAGGGTTGAACGCGGAGCACGCGGAGGCGCGGAGGACGCGAAGGGAGTTAGGGATGGATGATGTACTCACGGAATGAAGACGTCCCCCAGAATCCGCCTCCAGGAATTTTGCATTTTCTGCGTCCTCCGCGCCTCCGCGTCCTCCGCGTTGTGGTACTGGTCATATCAGGGCCGCCAATGGAAGTACCGGCGCCCATGCTCGCGCCAGGTCACCGTTTGCAGGGATCCGTCGGCGGCCAGGCGCACGGTGACGGCGCCGTCCTGGGCGGTGTCGAGCAGGGTGATGCCGCGGGTCCGGTAACGCGCCACTACGGTAGGATGCGGCAGGCGGAAGCGGTTGCGGTAGCCCACCGGCAGCAACGCCAGCTCGGGCGCCACGGCATCGATGAAAGCCTCCGTGGAGGAGGTCTTGCTGCCATGGTGCGGCACCACCAACACCCGCGCGCGCAGCGGCGCGCCGGCCCCCACCAGGTCGGCCTCGACGCCCGCCTCGATGTCGCCGGTGAGCAGCAGCTCACCGCGCGGTGCGGAGATGCGCAACACGCACGAACCATCATTACCGCCGGTGGCACGGGGCGGGTGCAGCACTGCGAAATGCACACCGTCCCAGTCCCAGGCCTGACCACGTTGGCAGGGTTCGTTGGCGGTCCAGTCCACCTTGGCGGGGACGCCCGAGAGCAGGCGCGAAACCGGCCAAGCATCCGTGAGGGAACGCGCGCCGCCGATGTGATCCAGATCGCCGTGGCTCACCACCAGCGTATCGATGCGCCGCGCGCCTCGCGCCCGAAGATAGGGGTCCACCACCGCCTCCCCGGTATCGAAATCCGGACCAAAACGCGGGCCCGTATCGTAGACCAGGGTGTGCCCGGCGGTTTCCACGACAGTGGCAAGCCCCTGCCCCACGTCCAGCAGCGTAAGCCAGACCTCCCCCGGGTTTGGCCGTACCGGGGCCCACAGCAGCATGGGCAGCAGCCAAAGTCCCCCGATGGCCCGTGCAGGCCAGCCGCGTGGCGCCAACAGCCAGGCGGCGCCTATCCCGCCGGCGAGCACGGCCCACCCGGGCGGGCTTGCGAAACGGGGCGCCGGGGCGAGTGCCGCCAGCAGATCGAGGAACGGCCACAGCCATGCCATCAGTGCATTCCCGACCTGGAGCAGTACCGTAGCGAGCGCGGGAAACATCACCGCTGCGAGTGCGCCGGCGATGGCCACAGGCACCACCAGGAAGCTCACCCACGGCACCGCCACCAGGTTTGCCGCCGGCGCGCTCACGGAGGTGTTGCCGAAGAACAGCACCAGCAACGGCGTGAGTGCCACCGCCACCACCACCTGCACCCGGCCCCAGCGCCACCAGACGCCCTCCGCCCCGAGCCTGCCCGTCATGGCATGAAAGATGGCGGCCACCGCGCCAAACGAGAGCCAGAAGCCCGGGCTCAACACGCTGAACGGGTCGAGCAGCAACACGCCCATCAGGGCCAAGGCGAGGCCGGCCGCCGGGCGCACGGGCCGCCCCACCATGAGCGCGAGCGCGACCACGGCAATCATCACCAAGGCACGCTGCGTCGGTACGGAAAACCCCGCGAGCAGCGCATAGAGTGCCGCCGCCGCGAGCGCGGCGCCGGCAGCCGCCTTCTGGGCGGGCAGATACAGGGTCAGCCGGCCGCGCCAGCCAACGCGTACCAAGAGGCCCACCAGCATGGCGACCAATCCGATGTGCAGACCCGAAATCGCCATGAGGTGATTGGTGCCGGTGGCAGTGAAGACGTCCCACTGTGCGGACGCCACACCACTGCGGTCACCGATGGCCAGTGCGAGCAACACGCCCGTGAAGGGTGTTTCGCCCACCAACCCCATGATCTGCTCCCGGATGGCCGCTCTTGCCCGGTCCACGGGGGCTTGCCACCATAACGGTTGCGCCAGGCGATGGTTGCGACCGGCGGTACGTACATAGCCGGTGGCGCGGATCCCCTGCTGAAACAGCCAGGCTTCGTAGTCGAAGGTCCCCGGGTTGGCCATGCCGTGAGGCCGTTTGAGCTTGACTGTGAGGTGCCAGCGCTCACCCGGCGCAAGGGTCGGGGGCTCGTCATACCACGCGAGTCGCAACCGCCCGCGAAAGGGATGTGCGCGGTCGTTGAGGACCAGTCCGGTAGGCTCGAAGAGAAAGCGCACGCGGCGTTCGTCGAATTCGGGCAGTCCCACCACCCGGCCCTCCACCTGCAGATCCACGCCTTCCAGTTCCGTCGGCAGCGTATCCGCCAGCCGAACCGTCGCATGCAGATACGCCCAGGCAAACCCCAGGGCCGCGGCGACACAGCAAAGAAACAGGCGCCGGACAAATGCATGGCGGGCACGCCAGGATCCGGCAGCCGCGAACAGGATCAGGAAAAGGAGAATCCCACCTTCCCACTCAGGTTCCGGCAGGACGGCGATGCGCTGAAGTGTGATGACACCGAGTAGAAAGGCGATCGTCCATGACGCCATATTTGCGTGTCCATGAATATGTTGGATAATCCCGGCCCTGCCAGGGACCCGCATCCATGCCGAAGAAACTGATCAAGCGTTTCATGCCTGACCACCAGACGGTCCGCGAGCACCGTTATCTGCGTTTCTTCGGCACGATCCTGCACGACCCCAACCTGTTCCACCTCAACCGCCGCTCCGCTTCGGGCGCCTTCGGTGTGGGTGTATTCGTCGCCTTTGTGCCCATTCCCTTTCAGATGGTGTTGTCGGCGGCGCTGGCCGTGCTGTTCCGGGTCAACCTGCCCATTTCGGTGGCGCTGGTGTGGCTCACCAATCCAATCACCATGCCCCCGATCTTCTACTTCGCCTACAAGGTGGGGGCCTGGATCCTGGGTACCCCGACCCGGGCACTGGAGTTTCAGGTCACCGCCGAATGGTTCATGCAGGAGCTCGGCGCCATCTGGCAGCCGTTCCTGCTCGGCTGCTTCGTGGTTGGTACCCTCTGTGCCGCTGTGTCGTATTTTGCCATTCGCGGCCTGTGGCGGCTGCGCATCGTGCGGCATTGGCAGCGCAAGAAGGACGAACGTGCGGCACGCCAGGACACCTGACCCCTCGCCACGATTAAACGTCCCTCTTCTCCTTCTCCACCAACACACCGTTCTCCAGCGCCAGCATGCGATCCATCCGTTGCGCCAGGCCCCAATCGTGGGTCACCACCACGAAGCTGGTACCCAGCTCCCGATTGAGTTCCAGCATCAGCGCATACACCTTCTCGGCGGTTTTCTGATCCAGGTTGCCCGTAGGCTCGTCGGCCAGCACACAGGCGGGCCGCGATACCAGGGCGCGGGCCACGGCGGCGCGCTGGCGCTCACCGCCTGACAGTTCACCGGGCTTGTGCAGCAGGCGTTCACCGAGACCCACGCGCCCGAGCATGGCGACCGCACGCTCGCGCGCCTCCGTGGTGGCCACGCCGCCGATGAGCAAGGGCATGGCCACGTTCTCCAAGGCCGTGAACTCGGGCAACAGATGATGGAACTGGTAGACGAAGCCGAGGCTGCGGTTGCGCAGGCGCCCACGCTCGGTCTCGTTGAGTGCGGCCATGGCACGACCGCTGACCTCGATGCTGCCCTCCGTGGGCACGTCCAGGCCACCCAGCAGGTGCAGCAGCGTGCTCTTGCCGGAACCCGATGCACCCACGATGGCGACACGCTCGCCACGACGGATGCTCAGGTCCACGCCCTTGAGCACATCCACGGCGAGACCGCCTTCGCGAAAGCTCTTTTTCAGGCCGCTACAGGCCAGCACGATGTCATTCATAGCGCAGCGCCTCCGCCGGTTGGGTGCGCGAGGCGCGCCAGGCCGGATACAGCGTCGCCACCAGGCTGAGCAGGAAGGCCACGCCGCAGATGCGCGCCACATCCTCCCAGTGCAGTTTCGAAGGCAGGTCGCTGATGTAGTAGACGTCCGCCGGCAGGAACTGGATACCGAACAGCCGCTCCAGCGCCGGCACGATGGTCTCCACGTTGAGCGCCAGGCTCACGCCGCCGGCCAGGCCGAGCAGTGTACCGATGATCCCGATGATGGTGCCCTGCACCATGAACACCATCATGATGCTGCGCGGGCTCGCCCCCAGGGTGCGCAGGATGGCGATGTCGCTCTGCTTGTCGGTCACCACCATGACCAGGGTGGAAACGATGTTGAAGGCCGCCACCGCCACGATGAGGAACAGGATCACGAACATCACCGTCTTCTCGGTGCGGATGGCACGGAAGAAGTTGGCGTGCTGCCAGGTCCAGTCGCTCACCTGGTAGAGACCGGGCAGCGTCTGAGTCAGTTCGCGGGCCACGAAGGGGGCGCGGAACAGGTCGTCCAGTTTGAGTCGTACACCGCTCACGCCTTCGTCCATGCGGAACAGGCGCTGCGCATCCTGGAGGTGCAGCAGCGCGAGGGCGCTGTCGTACTCGTACATGCCCACCTCGAACACGCCCACCACGGTGAAACGCTTGAGGCGTGGCAGGATGCCCGCGGGACTCACGTTGGCCGACGGCGTCACCAGGGTCACCTTGTCCCCCACGGTGACGTTCAGCAGCCGCGCCAGATCGCGGCCCAGCACGATGCCGAACTCACCGGCGCGCAGGTCGTCGAGGCGCCCGGCCACCATGTTGTCGCCCACCTCGGAGACCCTGGGCTCCTCCCCGGGCAGGATGCCGCGAACCAGGGTGCCGCGCACGCGGCTGCCGTAGGTGAGCATGCCCTCGGCCTGGATGTAGGGTGCCGCGCCCAGGACCTCCGGGTGGCTGGAAGTGAGCCGGACCAGCTCCGGCCAATCCTGCACCGGGTCGCCGTAACCGCCGATGGTGACGTGGGAGGTCATGCCCAGGATACGGTTGCGCAACTCCTGTTCGAAGCCGTTCATCACCGAAAGCACGGTGATGAGCGCGGTCACACCCAGGGCGATACCCACCATGGAGATGAGCGAGATGAAGGAAATAAAATGGTTGCGGCGCTTGGCGCGGGTGTAACGCAGGCCGACGAAGAGTTCGAGGGGTCTGAACATGGGCGCCTATTGAACCACAACCCGCGGGCCGAGGTATGTGATTCGTCAGGGACAGACCACCGGCAGGGGCCGGTCCAGCACAACGCCCTGCGGACCCACGGTGGCCGCACAGGCCAGGGCCTCCACGCCGGAGGCCAGCGCCTCCCTCAGGGCGCGGCCATAGGCCGGGTCGATCTCGTCGGCCGGACGCACCGTATGGACATCGCCCCGCTGCACGCAGAAGAAGATGACCGCCCTGTGCCCCACCGCCACCATGGCGGCCAGTTCCCTCAGGTGCTTGGTGCCGCGCACGCTCACCGCGTCGGGAAACATGGCGAATCCGGCATCGTCACGGGCCGTGACGTTCTTGATCTCCACGTAACAGTCCCGTCCGCCGGGGCCGTCCGTCAACAGCAGGTCGATGCGGCTGTTCTCCTGGCCGTAGCGCACCTCCTGGCGGATGGTCCGGTAAGCGGACAGATCACCGGCGAAACGCTGGCCGATGGCCTCGATCACCAGGGTGTTCACGATGGAGGTATTGATGCCCACCGGCACCCCATTCAAGGTTTCCACCAGTTCCCAGGTGTGCGGGTACTTGCGGGTGGCGCTGCCGGTATCGCGCAACCACACCCGGCTGCCGGGATCGCAGCAGCCCAGCATGGAACCGGTGTTAGGGGTGTGGGCAGTGATGATGCTGCCATCGGGCAGTTGCACGTCTGCGAGGAAGCGTTTGTAGCGGCGCAGGAGGACGCCTTCGATGAGCGGCGGGTCGAAAGTCATGGC
>JBAYQE010000051.1:0-18512 GCA_041677345.1 Thiohalomonadaceae bacterium | reverse complement strand
TGTACGTCCCCGGCGGCAAGGCGGCCTATCCCTCTTCGGTGCTCATGAATGCGCTGCCCGCCAAGGTGGCGGGTGTGGGTGAACTCGTCATGGTGGTGCCCACCCCGGGCGGCGAGGTGAACGAACTGGTGCTCGCCGCGGCGCACGTGTGCGGCGTGGATCGCGTGTTCGCGGTGGGCGGCGCCCAGGCCGTGGCCGCGCTCGCCTACGGCACCGAAACCATCCCGCGCGTGGACAAGATCGTCGGCCCCGGCAACATCTACGTGGCCACCGCCAAGGGCATGGTATTCGGCACCGTAGGCATCGACATGATCGCAGGCCCGTCCGAGATCCTGGTGGTGTGCGACGGCAAGACCGACCCGGACTGGATCGCCATGGACCTGTTCTCCCAGGCGGAGCACGACGAGGACGCGCAATCGATCCTGGTGAGTCCCGACGGCGCGTTCCTCGACCAGGTCGCCGCCAGCATCGAGAAGCTGCTGCCCACCATGGAACGGCGCGCCATCATCGAGAAATCCATCGGCGGCCGCGGTGCGCTCATCAAGGTGAAGGACATGGATGAAGCGGTGGCGGTGGCCAACTTCATCGCCCCCGAGCACCTGGAGCTGTCCGTGGAAGATCCGCAGGACATGGCGCTGCGCATCCGCCACGCCGGTGCCATCTTCATGGGCCGCTACACCGCCGAGGCGGTGGGCGACTACTGCGCCGGTCCCAACCACGTGCTGCCCACTTCGCGCACGGCGCGTTTCTCCTCGCCGCTTGGCGTGTACGACTTCCAGAAGCGCTCCAGTCTCATCTTCTGCTCGGCCGAAGGCGCGGCCACCCTGGGCCGGACCGCCTCGGTGCTGGCACGCGGCGAAGGCCTCACCGCGCACGCCCGTTCCGCCGAGTACCGCGTTCCCAAGCAGTGAAAAAGCACAGGCGCTCAGAGCGCCTGTGCCATCTCATCCAGCAAGGCCTGCGCCTCTGCGGGCAGCGCCGTAGCGCGCGTGCGGCGCACCAGTGCGAGCAGGCGTTCATCCTCGCGGGCGAGTGCAGCGAGCGCGGACTGATCGCCCAACAACACTTCGCGCATGCGCAAGGCAAGCTCGCGTGCGGCCTCGCGTTCCGGGTCCGGCGCATCGGGCAGATCGCAAGAAGCACGAATGAGTGCGGCGAGACGCTCGCTCCATTGCTCGCGTTCGGTCGCCTGTGCGCGCAAAGCCTCGCCGCGCGCGGACAGATGCGGCGCCAGCGCACGGCGGTAGTGTGCCGTGGCGAGCAGCGCGGCTCGCAACTCGTTCAGCAGCGCCTGGGCCTCAGTGCGCAGCACGGCGCGTCCGTTCGATCTCGTAGGCTTCGGGCACGAACACCGGCAACGCCTCGGGCAGCACTTCGAAGCGTGCGGGCGTGTGCGCGGTGAGTTCGCCGTCCGTATCCACGGGCATGGGGTGCGCGGTGTGCAAGGTCATTTCCCTGCCGTGCAACAGCAGCACGTGAGGCGTTTCACCGTGCCCGCCGCGGCGGATCACGGGCACCAGGCGCAGCAGCTTGAGCAGGCGCTGCGGCGGGATGCTGTACAGGAACAACTGCCTGTCGTCCACCTCGGCCTGCGCCGCCACGGGCGTGCCGCCGCCGTGATAGCGGCCGTTGCCAACAGCGATCTGGATGGCCTCCACTTCCAGGTGTTCGTTGTCGCTGTCGATGCGCGCGTGGAACGGGCGCAGGCGCGTGATCTCGGTCGCGGCCGCACGCGCATAGGCCAGGGCGCCGAAACGCTGTTTGAGTTCCGGCGTGACGCGCCGCGCCACGCGTACGCTGAGGCCGATGCTGGCGACGTTGAAGAAATACACGCCGTTCACGCGCCCCAAGTCGATGCGCCGCGTGCGGCCCTGCGCCACCACCTCCATGGCTTCGGCGGGGTCGAAGGGAATGAGCAGGGTGCGGGCCAGATCGTTGGCCGTACCCAGCGGCAGGATACCCACCGGACGGCCGCAATCCATGAGGGCGGGCGCAGCCACGTTCAAGGTCCCGTCGCCGCCGCCTACCACCACCACGTCGGCCGCAACGCAGTGGGCGCCGATGAGCTTTGGTACTTCGCGTGCGTCGGCGGTCACCATCGAGTCTACGGCGAAGCCGCGCTCCAACAGGCGCTTCGCTGCACTGCCCACGCCATGGATGCCGGCGCGGGCACGCGTGTTGGCGACCAGCAGGGCGCGGGGCATGGTCATCCTCTGCGGGTGCAGGCTGTCTTGAGTGTAGAACCCGGGAAACGGGCTGCCGTTGGCGCCTGTAGGATCGTATGAGCGATCTTGACGCAATTCGTGAGGGCAGGCGCAAGGAAAGGCGCCGACTATTGCACAAGGCCTCAATGGGGGAGGGCGGTATGCACTGGCATGCTGTGTTCATCGCTCTGGGCTTGCTGATGGGGAGCGCCGCGGCGGCCCCGCCGCAGGGGCCGGACACCGCAGGGCCGTTTCGCGCCACTGAACTCATCGGCAAGGAGGTGCAGGACCCGGAGGGCGAGCGACTTGGCCAAGTGCGCGAGATCGTGATCGAGGCGTCCGGGCGCGTGCGCTATCTCATCGTTGCCTACGGTGGCTTTCTGCACATGGGGGACAGCCTGACCGCCGTGCCTTGGGACGTGGCACGGCCTGCCCTTGGCAAGGACTACCTGGTGCTTGCCATGAACCGCGAGACGTTGATTGAGGCGCCCGTTCTCGAACCTGAGGTCTGGCGGGGTGGGGACAAACGCTGGATGGCACGCGTCGAGCGCTATTATCGCCTACGGCGTACCACCGCGGGGGTGGTGGATTTTGCGAGCCTGGACGCCGATGCCGACGGACAGCTCACACCGGCCGAGGTGGAGCCGCTGGTTACGCTGCGTGATCGTTTCCGCATCTTCGACGATGACGGCGACGGCGTGCTGAGCCGCAGCGAATTCAGTGCCTTCGAGATCCGCGAAACCGACCCCGATGTGGCCAGGTAGCACGGTCAGCGCTGCTGCAAGCTTTCGGCACGCAGGGTCGATAGCACGACTGACGGAGCGGCGTCCATGCACGATGTTTGCGCAGGTTCAGGATGATCTTCGACGCCCGAGGAATTCGGGCAGGGCGAGCCACAACAGGCCGGCGATGAAAAGCGGGAAGCCGAGCAGGTCGCTCAGCCCACCCCCGACCATGCTGCTCGAAAGCATCACCAGCAATCCGGCACCGATCAGCACGCTGGCTCCGGCACGATTGAGGATGCGCATCATTGCAAGCTCCCATATTGGCGTTCCCGTGCAGGCTACATCGGCCGGTGGCTGCGGGGCATGAAAATTCGCAATCAGGCAGAAGGTGTGCGGAAGCGGCGCCGGCATGACTTGTGTCCATGCAGTCGAAGGGCGATCTCGTCCGCGCCTGCCATTGGTCCCATATCCGTGCGGCAGACGCGGCGCACCACCGCATTTTTCCGTTGCGCATGGTGAACCGGGTGTCAAAGGCGTGGAGGGGCGTGCGTGTGGGCGGATGCCTGCATGCGGTTCGCTTGCCGTGCCCACCCCGTTATGATCGGGCCATGATTCCGAAAAAGCAGAAATCCTCCCGGAACGTTCCCCGCTTGCGGGTCCTTTTCGGTGATGCCATCGCCATGGGCCCGGGCAAGGCCGATCTGCTGACGGCCATCATGGAGACCGGTTCCATCTCGGCGGCTGCAAGAAAAATGGGCATGTCCTACCGCCGCGCATGGCTCCTGGTGGAGACCATGAACCGGTGCTTCCGTGCCCCCCTGGTGGAAACGGCCCTGGGCGGCAAGGGCGGCGGTGGCGCGGTGGTCACCGCAATGGGGCTCGACGTGCTGGAACGTTACCGCACCATGGAGCGGCACGCCGCAGAAGCCGTGGCCTCGGAAATGGCCGATCTGGCGAAGCTGCTTGCCAGGTGCCCACCCGACAACCCGCATTGATCGCCGGCATGACGGCATGTAAAGTACGCATCGAAATATTCATACGGATATAGCGAAGCCGCCATGACTTCCGGTGAGGGCGCGGCGGATTTTTTGTGGCTATCGATATATCCGCTCCGATATAGCGAAGAGTGGACTCTGAACCGAAGGTCTGGAACCAACCGATGAAAACCACGTTGAAGATGATTGTCGTGGGCCTCACCGCCCTGGGGGGTGTCAACCTGGCGCAGGCCGAAGAAGTGAGCGTCGCCGTTGCGGCCAACTTCACGGCGCCCATGAAGGCCATCGTTGCCGAGTTCGAGAACGACACGGGCCACAAGGCCGTGCTTTCCTTCGGCGGCACGGGCAAGTTCTACGCCCAGATAAAGAACGGCGCACCCTTCCAGGTGTTTCTCGCCGCCGATGACACGACACCCGCCAAGCTCGAAGAGGAGGGACTGGTCGTCACCGGCTCACGCTTCACCTACGCCGTCGGCACGCTGGTGCTATGGTCGGCCAGTGAAGGGATCGTGGATGCCGACGGCGAGGTGCTGAACAACAACCGCTTCAGGAAGATCGCCGTCGCCAACCCCAAGCTGGCACCCTATGGCAAGGCCGCCCTGGAGGTGTTGACGAACCTGGGCTTGAAGGATTCCCTCGAACCCAAATTCGTATTCGGCGAGAACATCGCCCAGACCTATCAGTTCGTCTCCACCAGCAATGCCGAGTTGGGTTTCGTGGCCCTTTCGCAGGTGATAAAGGAAGGCCGGATCGCCTCCGGGTCGGGTTGGATCGTTCCGGGCACGCTGCATGAGCCTATCCGCCAGGAGGCCGTGGTCCTTGCCAACGGCAAGGGCAATGCGGCGGCCGAGGCGCTGATGCAGTATCTGCGCGGTGACAAGGCGGCGGCCATTATCCGCACGTTCGGCTACGCACTCTGATCCGCACAGACCATGGGTTTTTCCGATGCGGACCTCGCTGCCATCTGGCTGACGCTGCGCCTTGCGGGCATCACGACGCTGCTGCTGCTCCTTATCGGCACGCCCTTGGCCTGGTGGCTGGCCCACACGCGCTCGCGTTGGCGGGGGCCGGTCGCTGCGGTGGTAGCGCTGCCGCTGGTGCTGCCGCCTACCGTGCTGGGTTTCTACCTGCTGCTGGCCATGGGCCCGCAGGGGCCTGTGGGCCAGTTCACCCAATGGCTCGGCCTGGACGCCCTGCCGTTTACCTTCTGGGGGCTGGTCGTGGCCTCCGTCATTTATTCCATGCCCTTCGTGGTGCAGCCGATCCAGAACGCCATCGAGGCGCTGGGACGGCGACCGCTGGAGGTGGCTGCCACCCTGCGCGCCGGACCATGGGATCGTTTCTGGACGGTGGTGGTGCCCCTGGCCCGGCCGGGTTTCGTGACGGCGGCCATTCTCGGCTTCGCGCATACCGTCGGCGAGTTCGGCGTGGTGCTCATGATCGGCGGCAATATCCCGGGCGAGACGCGGGTGGTTTCGGTACAGATCTACGACCACGTGGAGGCCATGGAATATGCCGAGGCCCATTGGCTGGCGGGCAGCATGGTGATCTTTTCCTTCCTCGTGCTGCTCGCGCTTCATGCCACACATCGGCACACGACGCATGGAGCCATGCCATGACCGAACGGATCCAGGCACGCCTTCACCTGCGCTATGCCGGTTTTGCGCTGGATGTGGATTTGCAATTACCCGGACGCGGCATCACGGCCCTGTTCGGTCCGTCGGGTTCAGGCAAGACCACGGTATTGCGGCTCATCGCCGGGCTGGAGCGGACTGACGATGGCTTCGTCAGCGTGAACGGGGAGGTGTGGCAGGACGGCCGCCATTTCCTGCCCACGCACAAGCGCCCGCTCGGCTATGTGTTCCAGGAAGCCAGTCTGTTTCCCCACCTCTCGGTGCGCGGCAACCTGGACTACGGTCGCAGGCGTGTCTGCTCGGCGATGGATGCCGAGGCACTGGAGCGGGCGGTGGATCTGCTGGGGATCGCTCACCTGCTGACGCGCAGGCCCGATGGCCTCTCCGGGGGTGAGCGCCAGCGTGTGGCCATCGCCCGCGCCCTGGCCCTGAATCCCCGGCTACTGTTGATGGACGAGCCGCTCGCCGCGCTGGATCTGAAGCGCAAGCAGGAGATCCTGCCGTATCTGGAGCGGCTGCACGATGAGTTGTCGATCCCTGTGTTGTACGTCAGCCACTCGCCCGAGGAGGTCGCGCGGCTGGCCGACCACCTGGTGTTCATGCAACACGGCCGGGCACTGGCGAGTGGGCCGTGCCTGGAACTGATGAATCGTCGCGATCTGCCGCTCGGCCAGCAGGAGGACGGCGAGAGCATCCTGGCGGCCAGGGTGGTCGAACACGACGCGCAGGATCACCTGACCCGCGTGGCGTTCACGGGCGGCGAGCTTTGGCTGCCGCGCCATGACCTGTGCTTGGGCCATGCCGTGCGCGTGCGTATCCACGCCCGCGACGTGAGCCTGTCGCTCACCCGCCCCGGCGGGACCAGCATCCTCAACATCCTCCCGGCGACCGTGGTCGCGAGCAGTGATGCCGGGCCGGGGCAGAGCCTGGTACGGCTGGATGTGGGCGGCACGGTGCTGCTGGCACGTATCACGCGTCGCTCGCTCAATGCACTCGCCCTGGCGCCGGGCCAGCACGTGTTTGCCCAAATCAAGAGCGTGGCCTTGATCGAATAGGCGCGCGTCCCGGGATATCTGGCTCTGACGCGCAGCGCTCTGTGACAGCGCGTTGTCAGGTAGCGCTTCGCGCAACTTGACCTACGAAGAGAAACGCGCCGCACGGGACGAATTTCCTCTGCGTCCTTTGCGCCTTTGTGCCCTCCGTGTTGCGACGGTGCCGGGTAGTCCGGGCATTGCCCGCGACCGCCACCTTCGCGATCCGCTCTCGGGATGAGGACTTAGGGTGACTGTTGTACCGGCCGCTCGCCGGTGACCGCTTTCAGCACCATGGCCTTGCCCTCGCGGATCACCTCCACATCGAGCTGGGCACCGGGGCGATTCTGGGCGATGGCGTTGAGGGCGGCGGTGACGTCGGGCACGGGCTTGCCCCCGATGCTGCGGATCACGTCGCCGGGTTGCACGCCGGACCTGTCGGCAGGACCGCTCTTCAGCACGCCTGCGACCACGACGCCGTGCTGACCAGCCAAGCCGAAGGATTCGGCCAATTCCCGGCTCAGGTCCTGGATCTCGATACCCAGCCAGCCGCGGCTCACGCGGCCGGTCTCGATGATCTGTTCCATGACGCCGCGCGCGACGGTTACGGGAATGGCAAAGCCGATACCCTGCGAGCCGCCGGTGCGTGTGAAAATGGCGGTGTTGATGCCCACCAGTTCACCGGCACCGTTGATGAGCGCGCCGCCCGAATTGCCCGGGTTGATGGCCGCGTCGGTCTGGATGAAATTCTCGAAGGTACTGATGCCGAGCTGCGTGCGGCCCGTGGCGCTGACAATGCCTTGTGTGACCGTCTGGCCCACACCGAAGGGATTGCCGATGGCCAGCACAACATCGCCCTCGCGCAGTTCTTCGGAACGACCCAACACTACCGTGGGCAGCTCCGGCAGCGAGACCTTGAGAACGGCGAGATCGGCCTCCGGATCGCTGCCGACCACCGTGGCGGCGGCGGTGCGGCCGTCGCGCAGCGATACCTGGATTTCCTCTGCACCCTCGATCACGTGATTGTTGGTGAGGATGTAGCCCTGGGGGCTCACGATGACACCCGAACCCAGGCTGCTTTCCAGGCGCCGCCGGGGCGCCGGGCCCAGGCTGTCGCCAAAGTAATGGCGGAACACCGGGTCATCGAACAGCGGATTGGCGCGTTCCTGTACCAACTTGCGTGTATTCACGTTCACCACCGCCGGCGCCGCTACGCTCACCGCGTCGGCGAACGACAGGCCGCCACTGTGATTGCGTTCGCCTGCCGGCGCCTCCAGTACCTGCACCACGGGCGCGCCCAGCTCGAAGATCTCCGGCTTCCACAAAAGCAGCAGGAAAGCGATGGCGAGGCCGACGGTAATGGACTGGAAGAGAAACGTGAGGCGACGGTACACGGCCATCGTTTATCCTTCGGTGAGCGAAGACTGTCATATTAACTGAACGGATACGGCGATGGTGAATCTGCACGACCTGGTGGCATTCTGCGATACCTTGCTGGAGCGTGATCGTTTCCAGGATTACTGTCCCAACGGCTTGCAGGTGCAGGGGCGCGACGAGGTGCGGCGTATCGTTTCAGGGGTGAGTGCCAGTCAGGCTCTCATCGATGCCGCCATCGAGCGCGGGGCGGACGCCGTCGTGGTGCATCACGGCTACTTCTGGCGGGGCGAGGACCCGCGCGTGATCGGCATGAAGGCGCGCCGCCTCTCCGCCCTGCTGCGTCACGACATCAGTCTCATCGCCTACCACCTCCCCCTCGATGCCCATGCCGAGATCGGCAACAACGCCCGTCTCGCCACCGATCTCGGCGCCACGGTGGCTGGCCGCTTCGGGCCGGCCGACATCGCCATGTACGGAGAACTCGACGCGGCGGTGGGAGGCGAGAAACTTGCCGCGTGCCTGACCGCCCGCCTCGGGCGTGTCCCCCTGCATGTGGCCGCCGATCGGCCCATCCGCCGGCTGGGTTGGTGTAGCGGTGCGGCCCAGGACTACCTGGAACAGGCCGCCGCCCTGGGCCTGGATGCCTACATCAGCGGCGAGATTTCGGAGCGCACCTGGCACACGGCCCGTGAACTGGGGATCCACTATTTTGCCGCCGGCCACCACGCCACCGAGCGCTATGGCGTGCGCGCTTTGGGCGAACGATTGGCCGCACAATTTGCCCTGGTTCACGAATTCGTGGATGAGCCCAATCCCGCCTGAGGCATCCTTGACCTGATTCATGCCTTTGTACCAAAATCCGCGGTTAACTACGAAGAAGTTCATAACTATATTTGCACGTTCGAAAACGGTGTAGCCCTTACGGGCGGGGTTTTTGTAACGATTCTCTTAAGTTAGGGTTATTGGGAGAGGTTTGATGAGCAAAGAAGGCGTTGACAAGGGCCGGCGCCGCGTCCTCACCGCGCTCACCACAGTGGTGGGTGGCGTGGGAACCGCGTATGCCTTGGCTCCATTTATCTTGTCCATGCAGCCGAGCGCTCGCGCACAGGCCGCTGGTGCCCCCGTCGAAGCCGACGTCAGCAAGCTCGAACCCGGTCAAATGATGACCGTCGAGTGGCGTGGCAAGCCCGTGTGGATTGTGCGCCGCACCGAGCAGAACCTGAAGGACCTGCCGTCGCTTGACGGCGAACTGCTCGATCCGGCATCCGAGGACACCCAGCAGCCGGATAACTGCAAGAACCTCGGCCGTTCCCTGCGGCCCGAGTACGCGGTCATCGTCGGCATCTGCACCCACCTGGGCTGCTCGCCGACCTATCGCCCTGATGTCGGCGCCGCCGATCTGGGTGGGGCCGACTGGAAGGGTGGCTTCTTCTGCCCCTGCCACGGTTCGAAGTTCGACCTCGCCGGCCGCGTCTACAAGGGCGTTCCCGCCCCCAAGAACCTTGAGGTGCCGCCGTATACGTTCCTGGCCGACACCCGCATTCTGGTCGGCGCAGACGAAGGAGCGGCGTAATGAGCAACATGATGACCCAAGTCCTGGGCTGGGTGGACGACCGTTTCCCGCTCAGCAAGATGTGGAAAGAGCACCTTTCCGAATACTACGCACCGAAGAACTTCAACTTCTGGTATTTCTTCGGCTCCCTCGCCATCCTGGTGCTGGCCATCCAGATTGTCACCGGCATCTTCCTCACCATGAACTACAAACCGGACGGCGCGCTGGCGTTTGCCTCCGTCGAGTACATCATGCGTGACGTGGATTACGGCTGGCTGATCCGCTACATGCACTCCACCGGCGCCTCGGCGTTCTTCCTGGTGGTGTACCTGCACATGTTCCGCGGCCTCATGTACGGTTCGTACAAGAAGCCCCGTGAACTGATCTGGATCTTCGGCTGCCTGATCTACCTGGCACTCATGGCGGAAGCCTTCTTCGGCTATCTGCTCCCGTGGGGTCAGATGTCCTACTGGGGTGCACAGGTTATCGTGAACCTGTTCTCCGCGGTGCCTTTCATCGGTGAAGACCTGTCCCTGTGGATTCGTGGTGACTACGTGGTGTCCGACGCCACCCTGAACCGCTTCTTCGCCTTCCACGTGATCGCGGTGCCGCTGGTGCTGGTCGGCCTGGTGGTCGCCCACATCCTCGCCCTGCACGAAGTGGGTTCCAACAACCCTGACGGCGTGGAAATCAAGAAGAACAAGGATCCGGTCACCCACATCCCGCTGGACGGCATTCCCTTCCACCCGTACTACACGGTGAAGGATATCGTCGGCGTGGTGGTGTTCCTGATGTTCTTCTCCGCGGTAGTGTTCTTCGCGCCGGAGATGGGTGGCTTCTTCCTGGAACATCCCAACTTCGAACCGGCTAACCCGATGATGACCCCGGCCCATATCGCCCCGGTCTGGTACTTCACCCCGTTCTACGCCATGCTGCGTGCCGTGCCGTCCATCGCCGGTTCCGCGTTCCCTGGTGTGGTGGTGATGGGCGCGGCCGTGGTGATCCTGTTCTTCCTGCCCTGGCTGGACCGCAGCCCGGTGAAGTCCATCCGCTATCGCGGCCTGTGCTTCAAGGCGCTGCTGATGCTGTTCGTGGCCGACTTCATCATGCTGGGCTTCCTCGGTATGAAGCCCACCACGGACCTGTACAAGTTCCTGGCCCAGATCGGCACCATCTACTACTTCGTGTTCTTCCTCGCGCTCGCATTCATTCCGAAGTTCGAGAAGACCAAGCCGGTTCCGGAAAGGGTGACCCAATGAGAAAGCTGATCGTTGCATTCGTATTCGCCGCTCTTCCCGGTCTCTCCCTCGCGGCCGGTGGCGGCTTCCACCTGGACAAGGCCAACGTTGACCTGTCCGATACGGCTTCGCTGCAGCGTGGTGCACAGCTGTTCACCAACTACTGCCTGAGCTGCCACTCGGCACAGTACATGCGCTACAACCGCATGGGCCGCGACCTCGGTCTTACCGACGAACAGGTCCAGCAGAACCTCATGTTCACCACCGAGAAGATCGGTGACACCATGAAGGTGGCCATGTCCGCGGCAGACGGCAAGGCCTGGTTCGGCGCGCCGCCGCCTGACCTGTCGGTGATCGCCCGCGCCCGCGGTGCGGACTACCTGTATACCTACATGCGCTCCTTCTACACGGACGAAAAGCGTCCCTTCGGCGTGAACAATGCCGTATTCGCGGACGTGGGCATGCCCCACGTGCTGTGGGAACTGCAGGGTATGCAGAAGGCCGTGTTCAAGACCGAGAAGGCGAGTGATGGCAG
The DNA here is from genome assembly GCA_041677345.1 of Thiohalomonadaceae bacterium. Classification (GTDB taxonomy): domain Bacteria; phylum Pseudomonadota; class Gammaproteobacteria; order Thiohalomonadales; family Thiohalomonadaceae; genus JALOAT01. The sequence goes on along the minus strand of JBAYQE010000051.1, from coordinate 7,221 downwards.
CGACACGCAGGTCCTCACCGGCTTCGAGCAGGTGTCACCCGGTGCGATGTCCGCGGCTGAATACGACGAGGCCATGCGCGACCTGGTGAACTTCATGGTGTACATGGGCGAGCCCGCCCAGCTCCAGCGTCAGCGCATGGGCTGGTGGGTGCTCGGCTTCCTCGCGGTGTTCTTCGTCGTCGCCTACCTCCTGAAGAAGGAGTACTGGAGAGACGTGCACTGATGTGCAGGGAGCGGGGCCTTGTGGCCCCGCTCCCGCCCTTGCCGGGCCGTGCCCGGCTTTCGCTGGTTGAGGACAGGAGACATTCATGGCCCTTTCTGTCCGCCGCTGCGGCATGACCCTGTTTACCGGGCGCTCCGATGCCTACAGCCATCAGGTCCGCTGGGTGATCGCCGAGAAGGGCATCGAGGTGGATGTCGTCGAGGTCGCCCCTGGCGCCGTGCCGGAGGCTTTGGCCGAACTCAACCCCTACGGTTCGGTCCCCACGCTCGTGGATCGGGAACTGGTGCTGTACGAGCCCACGGTGATCATGGAGTATCTCGACGAGCGTTTCCCCCATCCCCCGCTGCTTCCCCTCGATCCGGTTTCCCGGGCGCGCACCCGCTTGTTCCTTTTCCGAGTGGAAAAGGAACTGTACAGCCGCATGGCAGCGATACTGGCCGCCGGTGCCGGCAAGAATTCGAGCACAGCACGTAAGGAACTCGTTGAGGATCTGGTGCTACTCGAGCCTGCCTGCGCAAACACACGCTTTTTCATGAGCGACGACTTCTCGCTGGTGGACTGTGCCTTGGCCCCGCTGCTCTGGCGCCTGCCCCAGATGAAGATAGAATTACCCAAACAGGCGAAGGCGCTCGCCAGCTATGCCGCGCGCCTGTTCAAGCGTCCGTCCTTCCGTCTCAGCCTCACCGAAGCCGAAAAAGAGCTTCACGGCTGAGGAAAGCCTTCCAAAACCTTGGTGAGCGATGACGCCCAGCCGACCGTACCTACTCCGTGCCATTCACGAATGGATCATCGACAACGATCTCACGCCACACATCCTCGTTGACGCCTCCGTGCCGGGTGCCGTGGTGCCGATGCAGTATGTGGAGGATGGCAAGATCGTGTTCAATGTTGCCCCACGCGCCGTCAACACGCTGCAGATGCGCAATGATGCGGTGGAATTCGAAGCACGCTTCGGCGGCAATCCCATGCATGTCTACATACCCATCGGCGCCGTGCTTGCCGTCTACGCGCGCGAGAACGGCAAGGGCATGATCTTTACCGAGGAAGAAGGTACCGAGCCCACCCCGCCGGACGATGGAACGCCGGAAGGCAACAAACCCAAGCGCCCGTCGCTGCGCATCGTCAAATAGAAGATTCGGCGAAGGATTCGACGCGGAGAACGCGGAGGCGCGGAGATCGCGGAGAAATGCTATCGGTCACTTCCAGGCTGTCCTCTGCTATGGCAACGCCAGAGTCCACATCCACTTCCCTGAAAGACGTGATCCCCGTGTTGATGTTCTCCGCGGACTCCGCGCCTCCGCGTCCTCCGCGTTCAATTCCCCGGATTAATCTTCCGACGGCGGGAGTTTCTTGCCGGGATTGAGGATGCCCTTGGGATCGAACTGGGCCTTGATGGCGTGCATCAGGCGCAAGGCGATGGGGTCCAGTTCGCGGGCGACGTAGTCGCGTTTTTCGCTGCCGATGCCGTGCTCGCCCGAGAGCGTGCCGCCCAGGCGCAGCACCAGGTCGAATACGTCCGAGAGGCAGGGCTCGGCCCGTTCCATCTGTTGCGCGTCGTCCGGGTCCACAAGCAGATTCACATGGATGTTGCCGTTGCCGGCATGGCCGAAGTTCACGATGGTAACGCCGTATTGCGCCGACAGGGCGGCCAAGCCGTTGATGAGTTCGGGCATGCGTGAGACAGGCACTGCCACGTCCTCGTTAATCTTCTTGGGTGCCACGTTGCGTAGCGCAGGGGAGAGCGCCTTGCGCGTCTCCCACAGGCGCGCCACTTCCGCTGCATCCCGCGCGGTGCGCACATCCAGGCAGCCGTCGCCGCGCGCGGCATCCGCCACCGCGGCGGCCATCGCATCCAGGCAGGCACGTGAGCCGTCCACTTCAATCATGAGTAACGCACCGGCGTCAGTGGGCAGCTCGGCCTGCGAATAGCGCCGCACCATCTCGATGGCGGTCGCATCGATGAATTCCAGGGCGCAAGGCGTCACAGGCTGGGCCATGATGCGTGTCACCGCGCGCGCGGCGGCGTCCATGTCGGCGTACACGGCGCGTAGCGTGGCCTTGGCCTCGGGCAGGGGGGTGAGCTTGAGCGTGGCCTCGGTGATGACCGCCAGCGTCCCTTCGGAGCCGATGAGCAGGCGTGTGAGGTCATAGCCCACCACGCCCTTGGTGGTGAGCACCCCGGTGCGCAGTGTCTCACCGCTGCCGGTGACCGCGCGCAGGCCGAGCACGTTCTCGCGCACGGTGCCGTATTTCACGGCGCGCGGACCCGCTGCACCGCAGGCGAGATTGCCGCCAATGGTGCAAACGGCGTTGCTGGTGGGATCGGGTGCCCAGAAGAACCCATGGGCAGCGGCGGCCTGCTGCACCTCCTGGTTGGTGACGCCGGGCTCGGCCACGAGCAGGCGATTGGCCGGGTCCACGCGCACGATGCGCCGCAGGCGCTCCAGGCCCAGTACCACAGCGCCGGCGACGGGCACCGAGGCACCGGCCGTGCCGGTGCCTCGGCCGCGTGCCACCAAGGGCACACCCGCGTCGTGACACAGGCCCACCACCGCGCCTACCTGTTCATGGCTTTCCGGCAGAACCACGGCCCCGGGCAAGGCGTGGCGGCGGCTGTTGTCGTAGCCATAGGCCCAGCGATCGGCGCGAGTGGTGAGCAGTGTGCCAGCACCCAGCCGGCGCTGCAGCTCACTGATGAAGGCGGGGGACAGGTCGTTGGCCGCGGTGTGTTCGTTCAAGATGACGTCAGGCCTGTTCGCCGAACAGTTGCAGATCGATGAGATCGCACAGGCAGTGGATAACCAGCAGGTGCACCTCCTGGATGCGCGCGGTGGCTGTCGCCGGCACGCGGATCTCCACGTCCTCATCGCGCAGGATACCGGCCATGCGGCCACCGTCCTTGCCGGTGAGGGCGACGACGTGCATACCCTTGTCGTGGGCCGCTTCCACGGCCTTGATCACGTTGGGTGAGTTGCCGCTGGTGGTGATGGCGAGCAGCACGTCGTCGGACTGGCCGAGGGCGCGCACCTGCTTGGAGAAGATCTCGTCGAAGTGGTAGTCGTTGGCGATGGAGGTCACCGTGGAGGCATCGGTGGTGAGCGCCATGGCCGGCAGCCCCGGGCGCTCGCGCTCGAAGCGGTTCAGCATCTCCGAGGAGAAGTGCTGGGCATCGCCTGCGGAACCGCCGTTGCCGCAACTGAGGATCTTGCGCTCCGACAGCAGGCACTGCGCCATGCGCTCGGCGGCGAGTGCGATGGCCGGCGTGAGCAGTTCGAGCGAGGCATACTTGGCCTCGATGCTCTGCTCGAACAGATGTCTGATTCGTTCCTGCATGGTATCCCCGTCACACGAGCTCGAAAGCGTTCTGGATCCATTCGATGTGCCATCCGCCATCCGTTGCGGGGCGGAGTGCCACCACGTCGAAGCGGCACGGTCCCAGTGCCACCCGCGGATGGCGCTGCAAAAAGAGCTGCGCCGCGGTGATCACGCGCTGCTGCTTGCGTCGGTCTACGGTCTCCGCGGCGCTGCCGAAGCGGCTGCCGCTACGATAACGTACTTCCACGAAGACGTGCGTGGCGCCGTCACGCATGACCAGATCGATCTCACCGCAGCGACAACGGAAGTTCCTGGCCACCAGTTCCAGTCCGCGGTCTGCGAGATGCCGCAGCGCGGCGTGTTCCGCCTCGTCACCCAGCGCCTTGGTGGAAGCCATCCATCAGTCGCCACTGGCGTCGGCGGCCCGCTCGAGCGGGCGCGGACGGCCTGCGCTGAAGCGTGCCCAGGCGATGCCACGGCGCACGCGATTATCTTCGTCCACGCGCAATGCACCGGTACCCCCTTCGAAGCGCTCCTCGGGGTAGCGCTTGAGCAGATTCAGGTAGGGAATCACGTTGTAGGCGTCACTGCCCAGGGCCACCAGGCGGCGCAGTTGGCCGTCATGGCGGGCGAGTGCCGCGGGCTGCTGGCCCTCGAGTACCCAGGGCATGTCACCGAACAACACGCCGTCCATGTCACGATCCAGGATGGGCGCCACGGTGCCCGAGAACAGATGCGACGTGCCGTACACAGGCAGGTCGGCGGCATGGTGGAAATTGAGCTGCGGCTTGAGCAGGCGCGCCTGGCGCGGGAAGCCGGCGAGGAACACGAAATCCACGTCCTGGCGACGGCGCGGCGTGAATTCCAGGCGACGTCCCAGGGTGCCCGACAACTGCCGGCGACGCTGGTCGCTGGCGGCTGTGGCGAGCAACTTTCGCAAGGGTGCGGAAAAGTCGTTGTTCGTTGGCTGATAAGTGGTCTCCGCCACTACCTCGCCGCCCAGTTCGAGCCAGCGCGCCCGGAAGGCCTCACTGATGCGCTCGCCCCAGCTGCCCGCGGGAGCCACGACGGCGGCTCGCGTCATGCCGTCCACCCAGGCACGCTCCGCCACCTGCTCGGCTTCGTCCTCCGGGGCGAGGCCGAACTGGAAGAGGTTGTCACGTCCCGGATACTCGCCCACGTTGAGCGCCATGGTAGGCACCGGCAGCGTCCACTGCGAGGCGACGGCATCTACCCCTTCCTTGGTGAGTGGGCCGATGATGAACTCGGCACCTTGGGCCACAGCCAGTTGGTAAGCCGCCATGGCCTGCTCGGCGGTAACACCCGTGTCGTAGCTGCGGATGGAAATGGGGCCGCGCTCGGGGTTGGCGAAATGTGCGGCCAGCACGCCGTCGCGCACGGCCGCGCCCGCGCCGGCAAACTCGCCGTCAAAGGGCAGTAGCAGGGCGATGCGGGTGGGTGGTGCCATGGTCTCCTGGGCACGCGCCAGCAACTCGCCCAGCAGCGTCTCGTCCACCGGGTGATCGGGGAAAAGGCCACGCCAGCGGGCCAGTTGTGCTTCCAGTTGCGGGGCGGTCTGCAGGGCCTTGCCGATACGCACCAGGTCCATCCAGCCGCTCAACACGTCGGGGGGCGCCACTTGCAGGGCGATCAGTACGGCACCGGACAACTGGCTCAGGCTGTCCCAGATGGCCCGTTGATTGGCGAGCACGTCGCCGGGGCGGACCAGGAAAGGCTCGCGCATGACCCACTCGCGCGCAGCCTCCAGGGGATTGCCCAATTGCGCATAGGCGAGACCACGCAACTGGTGATAGTCAGCCATGAGCACAGGCTCGGCGGTGGGCATGCGCGGGCCGGCCAGGATGGCGAGGGCGTCCTCTGCATCGCGGCGCTTGATGGCGATGCGTGCCTCTGCGAGTTGCATGCGCATGTGGCCGCGCGGGTTCATGCCCGGCAGCTCGATGCGGGTGAGCAGTTGTGCCGCCTGCGGTACCAGTTCGGCCTGCAACAGGGCCTCCACGGCGCTGAGTTGATAGTCCTGGCGCTGAGGTGGCTGGGCCTGGGCGGCCAGGCGGTCGAATAGCGAGGCTGCGTGCTGGTATTCGCCGGTATCCATGGCCCGGTAGGCCTGTGCGGCCTCAGGGCTCACGCCCGGATACTCGGGGGCGGTCGGGGGAGTGGCGCAGCCGGCGAGCAACAGGAGCAGGGGAACGAAACGTAGCAGCAGGTGCATCGGACGGGGATCGCGGCGGGGCGGGTGTGGTAGCTTTCCGTTTTGGAATTGCCAAGTATCTTTGCCGGGAGCTTGCAGTGTCAATTGAAAAGGGCACGCTTTACGTGGTTGCCACGCCCATCGGCAACCTGGCGGATCTGAGCCACCGTGCCCGCGAGGTGTTGGCGGCGGTCGACGTCATCGCCGCGGAGGACACCCGTCATACACGCGGGTTGTTGAGTCATTTCGGTATCGAGCGCCCACTGGTTTCCCTGCACGAGCACAACGAGCGCAAGGTGCTCGAGGACCTGCTTGCACGGCTCGCCGCGGGGGCCAGCGTCGCCCAGGTCTCCGATGCCGGCACGCCGCTGGTCAGCGACCCCGGCTTTCACCTGGTGCGGGCTGCACAGGAGGCCGGTATCCGGGTGGTACCCGTGCCCGGTCCCAGCGCCGTGCTCACGGCCTTGTGCGCCGCGGGCGTGCCCACCGATCGCTTCGTGTTCGAGGGATTCCTGCCCGCGAAGGAGGGGGCACGCCGCAAACGCCTGGAGGCATTGGCGGCCGAGCCGCGTACCCTGGTGTTCTTCGAGGCCCCGCACCGTATCGCCGAGACCCTGGCCGATATGGCGACCACTTTAGGTGGTGCGCGCGAGGCCGCGCTCGCCCGCGAACTCACCAAGACCTTCGAGACCATTCGCCGGGCGCCGCTTGCCGAGCTGGCATGCTGGGTGGCCGAGGATCCCAACCAGCGCCGCGGCGAACTGGTGATCGTGGTGCATGGCGCACCGGCGACGGAAAACGAACTCGATGCCGAGGCCCTGCGCATACTCAAGCTCCTCGCCGCCGAACTCCCTCCCCGCCAGGCCGCCGCCCTCGCCGCGGAAATCACCGGCAAGAAAAAGAACCTGCTGTACCAAGCGCTGCTGTCGCGGGGATGAAGGGAACGGCCCAACGCAAAGACGCAGAGAGCGCAAAGGGCGCAAAGAGAAACACTCTTTTAGTGCAAAACGTGCATTCAAACGCCGGCCAGACGACGAAACGACTGAGGTACAGGCGCCGAGGACACGCACCACCTTGATGCCCTCTGCGCCCCTTTGTGTCCTTTGCGTCTTTGCGTTGAAATCTTTTTTTCCACCAAACTCCCGCGCCGAAATGCGCTCGAACTGGTATCGTTCGCGCGGGAGTCGGCCGGGCAGCCGCTGTCCCTTCGGGGATGGAGGAAAGTCCGGGCTCCATAGGGCAGGGTGCCAGGTAACGCCTGGGGGGCGTGAGCCCACGGAAAGTGCCACAGAAAACATACCGCCTAAGCCTTTCGGGGCCGGTAAGGGTGAAAAGGTGCGGTAAGAGCGCACCGCGCGGGTGGCAACACGCCGCGGCACGGTAAACCCCACCCGGAGCAAGACCAAATAGGGGAACACAGGTGCGGCCCGCACCGTTCCCGGGTAGGTCGCTCGAGGCGCACGGCGACGTG
>JBAYQE010000050.1:0-18651 GCA_041677345.1 Thiohalomonadaceae bacterium | reverse complement strand
GGCGGGCGCCACCCAGGCCAAAGCCCATTCCGGTTCTGCGGCTTCTACGCCGCAACCGCAGGAACGCCAAGGATCAGATCAGCAAAAAAGACACCGTTGCATCCATAAATCACATTCACCGCCTACGCCCCGCCGCCAACGGGTGACCCCCGCACGCCGGCCGACGCTACACTAAGGGCCTTCTCGTACACTGGTTGTGCCAATGAAAGAACCTGTCGTCATCATCGGGATGGGCGAAATGGGCGGTGTTTTCAGCCGCGGACTGCTCAAGCTCGGCCACCCGGTATTTCCGGTAGTCCGCGAAACAAACCAGGAGGCGATGGCGCGTGCACTGCCCGACCCCGTGCTGGTACTGGTTACCGTGGCGGAAAATGATCTCCATCCCGTGCTGGAGCAACTGCCCGAGGCCTGGCGTGACCGCGTCGGTCTGGTGCAGAACGAACTGCTGCCGCGCGATTGGCAGGCCCACGGCATTTCCCAGCCCACCGTGGTCGCGGTGTGGTTCGAAAAAAAGAAAGGCCAGGATATAAAAGTACTGGTCCCTTCACCCGTGCACGGCCCCAACGCCGGATTACTGGTGAACACCCTCGGCAGGCTCGATATCCCCGCCTGGCAACTGGCCAGCGAAGACGAACGACTGTTCGAACTGGTGCGCAAGAACATCTACATCCTCACCACGAACATCGCAGGACTGGAAGTGGGCGGCACCGTGGACGCACTGTGGAACCACCATCGCGAATTGGCACTTGAGGTAGCTAACGAAATACTGGACATTCAATTCGCGCTCATCGGCAAGCGCCTCGATCGAGAGCGCCTGGTTCAGGGCATGGTCGCCGGCATCGAAGGCGATCCCACCCACCAGTGCACCGGCCGCAGCGCCCCCGCACGCCTCGCACGCGCCATTGCTCATGCCGATGCGGTGGGATTGGCTGTCGCCAGGCTGCGCAAGATTGCCGCCCGACAGAACTAAGCCTGCGTGCTACCGTCAGGCAACCCGGTTCCCACGGAAACGAGCCGTGGCCTGAGCGAGCTGTTCCATACGTTAGTGGCCTGCGAAGGGTGAAGCCGTTCTGATTGAAAGCGGTGGAGGATGCAAACGGCCAACGCTCAGGAAATCCATTGCGGGGCCAATACAACTGCTCGCGCATCCGACACCTTCGGCGATCACCTCCGTGTACAGGCTGGTACGCAGAGTGACATCAGGCTATCAGGGCCACCTCTACAGCCCTGCGTTGTACGACGATTTTCTGGCACCTTGCGCTCCGGCCCGTCTGGCGCGGAGGCCGCGCCAGTGCAGGCGTTGACATCATGAAGTGCAGTGCTGCCCATGCACAATGTGGCGGGCATGGTCACGTTGCATTCAGGCCAGGCTCTTGCTGACGATTTCGTGGAGGTCGCGGGAAAGGCCCGGCTTGGCGAGCAGGCGCTCGAGTTGGGCACGCATGAGTGCCCGGCGATTGGCATCGAAGCGGCGCCATTGGGTGAACGGACTTGCGAGCCGCGCGGCGATCTGTGGATTGAGCGCATCCAACGCCATCACATGTTCGGCGAGCAAGGCATAGCCCTCCCCGCGGATATCATGAAAGCGCGCGGGATTGCGCTGGCAGAAGGCGCCGATGAGCGCGCGCACGCGGTTGGGGTTGCGGAGGTTGAAATCCGGATGTGCCGTCAGCTCACGTACCCGCTCCAGAGTGCCGTGCAGCGGTGAGGTGGCCTGCACGGTGAACCACTTGTCCAGCACCAATGGGTCGTGACGCCAGCGACGGTAGAAATCCACCAGTACCTCGGTCTGATCCGGTCCCTCCGTATGCACGAGTGCCGTGAGCGCGGCCAAGGCATCGGTCATGTTGCCGGCATGCTGGTATTGCTCCGAAGCGCGCGTGCGGAGCGAGGGATCACCGGCTTCCATCAGGTAGGCGAGACACAGGTTGCGCAAGCGGCGACGCGCCACTGCGGCCATATCGAGGGTGTAGGGTCCACTGTCGGCATTTTCTTCATACACCGCGAGCAGTGCATCGCGATGTGTGCATGCAAGTGCACGGCGCAGTGCGCTGCGTGCAGCATGGATCGCCTCCGGATCCACTACGTCCATGAAGCCTGCAACGTAGTCCTCATCGGGCAGGGTAAGTGCCTGGGCGATGAGTGACTTGTCCAAGGTGGGATGTCGCAAGGTCGCCGCGAAGGCCGCGGACAGGCCCGCATCGAGCGTCGGTGTGACGTCAGTGCGGTGCAGGTTGTGCAAGATCACGCCCAGCGCAAGGCGCTGGCTGGCGTCCCAGCGGTTGAAGGGATCGCCGTCGTACGCCATGAGAAAGGCGAGATCGGCTGTGCTGTAGGGGAATTCGAGCCGCACGGGAGCGGAGAAGCCGCGCAGCAACGACGGCACCGGCGCGGCATTCACGTCCTCAAATACGAACTGTTGTTCGGCATCGGTGAGTTCAAGCACCCGTGTCGTGTCCGCCGGCACGGTCTCTCCAGAAAGTCGCAGCGGCAGTTCGCCACCGTCGGGACCGAGCAAGGCCATGGCCACAGGGATGTGAAAGGGCAGTTTTTCAGGCTGCTCCGGTGTGACCGGTGTCGCTTGCGAAAACACCAGCGTATAACGACGCGCCGTCGCATCGTAGGTACCACGCACCTGCACCTCAGGCGTGCCCGCCTGGTCATACCAGCGACGGAATTGGGTGAGATCGATGCCGCTCGCGTCTTCCATGGCCTTGACGAAATCGTCCGTAGTCACGGCCTGGCCGTCGTGGCGGGTGAAATAGAGATCCGTGCCCTGGCGGAACAGCGCCGGTCCCAACAGGGTGCGCAGCATGCGCACGACCTCGGCACCCTTGTTGTACACGGTGAGGGTGTAGAAGTTGTTTATCTCCTGGTAGGAAGGCGGGCGTACCGGGTGCGCCATGGGGCCGGCATCCTCGCGGAACTGCTGGCTGCGCAACACGCTTACTTCATTGATGCGTGCCACCGGGCCGGAGGTCATGTCTTCACTGAACTGCTGGTCGCGCAAGACGGTGAAGCCTTCCTTGAGGGAAAGCTGGAACCAGTCGCGGCAGGTCACGCGGTTGCCTGACCAGTTGTGGAAGTATTCGTGGGCGATAACGCCTTCGATGGCCATGAAATCGGCGTCGGTGGCGGACTCGGGCTGCGCCAGCACGTAGCGCGAGTTGAACACGTTGAGGCCCTTGTTCTCCATGGCTCCCATGTTGAAATCATCAACCGCCACGATCATGTACACGTCCAGGTCATACTCGCGCCCGTAGACCTCCTCGTCCCAGCGCATGGCCTTCTTCAGCGATGCCATGGCATGACCGGCCTTTTCTTCATTACCGTGCTGCATGTACAGGCGCAACGCGACTTCGCGACCGGAGCGGGTCGTGAAGTGATCCTCGAGGCAGGCAAGATCACCGGCCACAAGTGCGAACAGGTACGACGGCTTGGGAAAGGGATCGTGCCACTCGGCGAAATGCCGGCCGTTATCCAATTCGCCTGAAGCCGTGCGGTTACCGTTGGATAGCAACGTGGGATAACGCACCTTGTCGGCCTCGATGCGCGTGCTGAACACGGTCATGTTGTCGGGCCGATCCACGAACCAGGTGATCTTGCGAAAGCCTTCGGCCTCGCACTGGGTGCAGAAATTGCCGCCCGACAGGTACAGGCCGTCGAGAGCGGTGTTGGCGGCGGGATGAATACGGCTGGTGGTCTCGAGGATGAAGGCCTCAGGCACACCGTCGATCACCAGCATCCCGTCGTCCAGTCGATACGCCGGGGACACAAGCGGTTGCCCGTCCAGGGTGATGGACAGCAGTTCCAACGCCTCGCCGTGCAGGTGCAAGGGTTCACCGGGCCGTTGCGTCCGGATGGCCAGACGCGCATGCACCAGGGTGTTCTCCTCGCCCAGTTCGAAACGCAGATCGGCGGTATCGATACGGTGGGCCGGCGGTGTGTAGTCCTTGAGATAGATGGTGCGGTCGTTGGGCATGGCGCAGGGCCTGGGTATGTTCAGGAAAGCATAAGCGGTGGCGGGGCCGACCGCGCGTTTGGCATCAGAGACGACCCGCGTGGAAGATCAGCGCTGCCTGTCCATCGTCCACGCGCAGCCGCGTAAGGCAGGCATTGTCCACCTGGATGCGGAAGATACGGTCGAGCGGAATGGCCATTGTGTGTCCGATAATCATGCGCATGAGCCCGGCATGGCCGATAAGCAGCACATGACGTCCCTCGTGACGTGACAACAAGGCATCGAAAGCCGTGGTTACGCGCTCCTGGAAGGCGAGCAACGGCTCGGCGCCCGGTGGCGTGTGGCGCACAGGATCGCTGTAGAAGTGCTGGAGGCAGCCCGGATTCTCTGCCTCCAACTCCGCACGCGTCCTGCCTTCCCAGGCACCGAAGCCGATCTCCCTGAAACGAGGCTCGAGCTCCACGGGCAGATCGTGGCGTATGCGCAGTTCCTCGGCAAAGGCGGCGCAACGCTGCAGGGGCGAACTGACGATAAGGTCCCACGGGCAGTGCTCGCCCACTGCCTCGCGCATCTGGCGCCAGCCCCTTTCCGACAGGGGGTCATCGCGATGGCCGCGATAACGGTGGCCGCCCACGGGCTCGCCGTGGCGCATGAGGTCGATGATGATGGTCATGGTCTCTGGGGATATGGGTCACGTGTGAAACGTGACATTGCCTTTCATGCGGGTCACGCCTGTCACGTAGCCGCTACGCGCCAACGTGACCTACGCAATCCCCGGCGCCGCCGGGGAGGGTATTTCTGCTGAAAAAAGCGATCAGCCGCTCCAGCCCGCCAGGGTGATGATGGCCAGGGCGACCACCCATACCACGACGGTGCGACGGAGCAGGGCGATGGTGGCACGCAGGTCGTCGACTTCCGTTTCCTTGCCCGCGGGTTCCTCCACCCCGTACTGCAGCGCGCCCAGACCGCTGGCGATGAGCACGCCGCGGTTCAGGTCACGCCACTTGCCGGCCTCGTCGCGCCAATATTGGATGGCGTCCACAAAGCTGCCGGCCATGGCGTAACCGAGGGCGGTAAGGCGCGCAGGAAACCACCCCAAGGCGAAATGAAAGCGATCGGCCCACTCGGCGAAAGCACCTTCATCGTTGCGGGTGCGGGCGCGCAACAAGGCGGTGAGGCGATAGAGCAGCGCACCGGCGGGGCCGAACACCGCGAACCAGAAGATGATGGCCAGCAGACGCTCGTTCATTTCCACCAGCGCCGTCTCCACCATGGTGCGCGCGACGAGTTGCGGCTCGTCGGGGATTTCCGCGCCGACGATCTCGGTCATGTGCCAGCGTGCGGAGTCATCGTCGCCACGCTCGCGTGCCTCGATGTAGGCCTCGATACGCGTTTCCAGGTCTTGCGGGCCAAAACTGTAGAGCAACACCACCAGGCCAAAGATGAAGGCGAACAGCATCCAGGTGTGGGCAAAAGCCAGGGCCAGCGCCAATACCGCCAAGGTGGGCAGGCCAAGCACCAGCACCACGGCCAGGGGCGAATCTTCCAGGCGCGCGGGTAACGCGGCGCGTACGCGGTCGGTGAAATTGGCAAACCAGCGAAACCGCCGGAATTCCTCCAGGGTGCCGAGGTAATGCTCGACGAGAAGACTGAGTAGAACCGTGATCAAAGCCATGAAGCCGCTCCCTTGCCGGTCGGTTCTATTCTACACCGCGACGCGGCCATCCACGCCTAACATCGCATACAGGCGTGACCAATCGAAATGAGGGCCTGGATCGAGCTTGCGGCCAGGGGCAATGTGGCAATGTCCCCTCACCCGATCAGGGCGTATGGATGGATAGGCAACCATCAGTGCGTGCAGCAACTCGATCAGACGGGTGTACTGGATATCCTCATAGGGCAGTTGGTCACAACCCTCCAGTTCGATGCCGATCGAGTAATCGTTGCACCGCTCCCGACCCTCGAAACAGGACACACCGGCATGCCAGGCCCGTTTGTGAAACGGCACATACTGCACCACGCCTCCGTCACGCCGGATGAGCGCGTGCGCCGAGACCTGCAAGCCGTGGATGGTGGCGAAATAGGGATGGGCGTGCGGGTCGAGGGTGTTGGTGAACAGGGCATCGATCCACGGTCCGCCGAACTCACAGGGCGGCAGGGAAATACCGTGTACCACGGCCAGGTCGATGGGCAAGCCGGCGGGGCGCTCGTCCTGATTGGGCGAGGGCACCTGGCGAGCCTGATCGAGCAGTCCGGTGTCGGGGTTGATATGCATACGGCATCCTCGGCCAGGGCGTGCGCTGCCGCTGTGACGGATTGCAGGCGCGGGCACGCGCCCGTGCGCAAATGGTCGCATGATAATGGCAACCCGGAAAAGGATGCAGTGATGGATTCATGAAAACCCTGGCGTGATGCCGTCGATGGCACCCGTACAGTTTTTCCGCCTGCGAAATACCGTGACCGGCGGGGGCGGGAACGGCTCAGGCAGAGCACGAGCTGTGGGCGTGCGCCTCCAGCACCCGCGCCACCAGCGTGAGCAGGTCGGCACGGGTGACGGGTTTCGCGATGAAGTCACTGCAGCCGGCAGCCATCGCCGCTTCGCGTTCATCCAGCAATGCGCCTGCAGTGAGGGCCACCACGGGCACCCGCGGCCGCCCCTCCCTGGCTTCCGCCTGACGAATGGTGCGCGTCGCTTCGCGGCCATCCATATGGGGCATCTGCATGTCCATGAGTACCAGGTCATAGTGCTCACGGGCGCAGGCCTCCACGGCATCCTGGCCGTTGAAGGCTATGTCCAGACGGCAGGGTGTATCGCGGAAGAATTCACTGATCACGTAACGGTTCATGGGCGCATCGTCGACGACCAGCAGTCGCGCGGGCGGGAGCACGGGCAATCCCGTGGCCTCCACGGGGCTGCCCGGTGTCTCGGCAGGCGCCTCGGGCAACGGTAGGTCGGCGCTGAAGCAGCTGCCCGCGCCCGGCTGCGATTCACAGCGAAGCGAACCGCCCATGGCCTGTACCAGGCGCTGGCTGATGGCCAGTCCCAGCCCTGCACCACCGACGGCACGCGTGGCCGAGCTATCCACCTGGGTGAAGGGCTCGAAAATGAAATCCTGTTTGTCCGCCGGAATACCGCAGCCGGTATCGCACACCTGAATGCGCACACCGCGGTCGCAGGCGCCGACGGTCACCCGCACCGAGCCTTGCTCCGTGAACTTGAGCGCGTTGGTAACCAGATTCACCAGCACCTGGCGCAGGCGCCGCGGATCGCCCACACGCCGTGTCGCGAGGTCCTCGTCGATGGAGTACTCGAAACACAGCCCGCGCGCCTCCGCCTCCGGGGCAAGCAGGCCCGCCGTCACTTCCAGCCATTCACGCAGATTGAAGCGCACCTCGTCGAGGCGCAGGGCGTCGGACTCGGCGCGGGCGTAGTCGAGCACATCGTCCACCAGGGCGCGCAGGTGCTGTGCCGATTCCCGCAAGGCGTTCATATAGCCCTGCTGGCGCACATCGAGGGAGGTGTTACCGAGCAGTTCGGCCACGCCTTGGATGGCGTGCAGGGGCGAGCGCATCTCATGGCTCATATTGGCCAGGAAACGGTCCTTCACACGGTTGGCGGCCTCGGCGCTCTCTTTGGCCGTGCGCAGTTCGGCTTCCATGGCGCGCGTGGCGGTCACGTCACGCGCAGTGATCAACACGCGTGCCTCCGGGCCGTCGAGGCGGCGACCGACCAGATTGAGCAGCACCCAGTGCCCGTCGCGATGACGCCAGCGCGCATCACCACCCAGCAACTGGCCGCTAGCGGCGACCTGCTGCAGTTGGGTGAGAAATTTCTCGCGATCGTCTGGGTGCAGCAGTTCCACTGCGTCGGCGCCTATGAGGTCGGACGGGCCATAGCCGAGCATGTGCTCGCCGGACGGACTCTGAAACAGGAAGCGCCCTTCGGGGTGCAACAACAACACCCAATAAGTGGAGTTCTCCACCAGGGCACGGAAATGCGCCTCGCTTTCCCGCAACGCGGCCAGCAGGTGTTCATTGCGCCGGCGCAGGCGTACGGATTCCAGCAAGGTGGCATGGTTGGAACGCCCAATGAACACCAGGAAGCCGAGATAGACCACCACCAGGAAGGCAACCACGGTGTGTTCGTCACCGATGGCGGCGATGCGCACCGCGGGAATGATCAAGGCGGTAAACAGGAAGACATTCAGGGCCCGCGGCAACGACGCCTGGGAGGCGACGGAGCCCGCCGCCACGCCGCAGATGACGAGCAGCAGGAACATGCTCAGCAACGGTTCGGCGGGTACATACATGAGCGCCCCGCCCACGCCCCAGGCCAGACCGTTCAGCAGTCGGCCCCGTGTGTAGTAGCGGGCCCAGAACTCGGGATCGGTCTCGCCCTGCTCGCGGGCGGTCTGGTAACGGCGGTGGCGCAGGTGATTCACCGTGGCGACCACAGTGACGATGGCGACCCAGCCCAGCAACAGCGAATGCTCCACATGCGGCCACAGCAGGGCTGCCAGGATGGAGGCAAACAGCACATTGAGCGCGAGCACCGGGGCAGGCAAGTTGCGGTGGAACAGATCCACCAGTGCTGCCTTGAGGTTACGCTCCTCGATTTCCATTTCCGCCGGCCTCCACTCCAGCCACAGCTCCCAAACATCTTCCCTGCCATCTCCCACTGCCCCGTCCTGGGGAGCGCCAACATACCTCAACACACGTATGAACAGCCACCCCCGCCCCCAGTGCGTGCGCAGGCCGGATGGATGCGGCACCGGGCCGGGAGCATGAAATACTGGGACACAAGGGGCTGAACCATGCCATGCCGCTTCCGGTAAGATGTGCGGGTCATTGGGGGGAGCGATAAATGGAAGCTGCCATTCATTGGTTGACCGACGTCACCGGTCAGATCTCGGGCTTTCTGTGGGGCAACGCGCTCACGCTGGTGGTGCTGCTCGGTACCGGGGTGTATCTCACGTTCCGCCTGGGTCTTATCCAGGTGCACGGGTTCCGGCACTCGGCGCAACTCATCTCGGGCAAGTACAGCGATCCGAAGCACCAGGGTGAGGTATCGCACTTCCAGGCCCTGGCCACGGCACTTTCCGCCACCGTGGGCACCGGCAACATCGCGGGCGTAGCAACGGCCATCTCCCTGGGCGGGCCGGGCGCCCTGTTCTGGATGTGGATGACGGCCTTCTTCGGCATGGCCACCAAATTCGCCGAATGCACCTTGTCGCTCAAGTTCCGCGAAATCGATCCCCACGGCCATGTGGCCGGCGGCCCCATGTACACCCTGCTGCACGGCCTCAAGATGAAACGCATGGCCACGTTGTTCGCCACCTTCGCGCTCATCGCCTCTTTCGGCATCGGCAACATGGTGCAGGCCAATTCGGTGGTGGACGGCCTGGTGTTCATCTGGCCCGACATGCGTGAGTACGCCTGGATGGTGGGGACCATCATGGCCATCCTCGTGGGCCTGGTCATCCTGGGCGGCGTGAAGCGCGTCGCCCGCTTCGCCAGCACCATCGTGCCCTTCATGGCCATCTTCTACATCTTCGCGGCACTGATCGTACTGGCCAACTTCGCCAGTGCCATCCCAGACGCCATCGCGACCATATTCAACCACGCACTCAACCCTTGGGCGGTGGGGGGCGCCGCCGTCGGCGAGGCCATCCGCTGGGGTGTGGCGCGTGGTCTGTTCTCCAACGAGGCTGGCCTCGGCTCCTCGCCCATGGCCCATGCCGCCGCGCGCACCAATGAACCCGCCCGCGAGGGCCTGGTGGCCATGATGGAACCCTTCATCGACACATTGGTTATCTGCTCCATGACCGGCCTGGTGATCGTGGTCACCGGCGCGTACATCGATGCGCCCGAAGGTGTGAAAGGCGCCGCACTCACTGCGCTGGCCTTCAGTTCGGTACTGGGCGATGCGGGCGCCCTCGTGGTCGGTGTCGGTCTGGCGCTGTTCGCTTTTTCCACCATCGTGTCCTGGTCCTATTACGGCGATCGTTCTGCGCACTTCCTGTTTGGTGAAGGCGCAGTAATGCCGTATCGGGTCATCTTTACCATCCTGGTGGTGTTCGGCGCGGCCGTACCGTTGCAACTGGTGTGGAACATCGCCGACATCACCAACCTGCTCATGGCACTTCCCAATTTGCTTTCACTCGTGCTGCTCGCGGGCCTGGTGGCCAAGGCCAAGAATCACTACATGGGCCAGCACGCCAAGAAGCCAGCATCGGAGCACGCCACCAGCCAATGAACGATTTCGTCCCACCCGAAGAGGTCACCGCACAGGTGCGACAAGCACTCGATGAGGACGTCGGCTCCGGTGACCTCACCGCTACACTCATCCCCGCCACGGCCCAGGCCGAAGCCTTGGTGATCAGCCGTGAAGCGGCGGTCATCTGTGGACGACCCTGGTTCGACGAGGTGTTCCACCAGCTGGACCGGCGCATCAGCATCACCTGGGACATCGATGAGGGCGACCGGGTCGAGCCCGGCATGCGCCTATGCCGCCTGGCGGGGCCGGCGCGCGGCCTGCTCACCGGGGAACGCACAGCGCTCAATTTCCTGCAGACCCTATCCGGCACAGCCACGGTGGCCCGGCGCTACGCCGATGCGGTGGCAGGCACCGGTGCGCGGGTCCTCGACACGCGCAAGACACTCCCGGGCCTGCGTCGGGCACAAAAATACGCCGTGCGTTGCGGAGGCTGCCACAACCACCGCATGGGCCTGTACGATGCCGTGCTGGTGAAGGAAAACCACATCGCCGCGGCCGGTTCCATCGCCGTGGCGGTACGGCAAGCGCGTGCCCTCGTCGGCACGGACGTGATGATTGAAGTGGAAGTGGAAAACCTCGCCGAACTGCGCGAGGCGCTGGCCGCGGGCGTCACGCGCATTCTGCTCGACAACATGGATGCCGCCGCCCTGCGCGAAGCCGTCGCCCTCACGGCGGGCCGCGCCGAGCTGGAATCCTCCGGCAACGTAAGCCTGGATACCCTGCGCGACGTGGCGGAAACGGGTATCGACTACATTTCCGTGGGCGCGCTCACCAAGCACGTACACGCCGTGGACCTCTCCATGCGCATTGCCGCCCCCTAGTGGCAATGCGTGCCTCCTTGTAGACAGCCCCCTATCCCTGCCCTTTGCACGGGCAATCCTTCGAACTTTTTACAAATCTTCCGACTGGTTCACATAACGCTTTCGTATAAATGTGAACCAGACCTTTGCGCTAGCATGGCGTGGTAGAAAACCCGAGCGTACACACCATGTCGCGGCTGGGCCTTACCACACTCTCGCTACTCATCGGCCTCACCGGCGTCGCCTCCGCGGCGGCTCACGGGGGAAAAATTGCCGCCCCGGTGCAAATCAGCATCGGTGTCGAGGGTGAAGCGGCGCCCGGCAGGCTGACGGACGTCACCGTCACGGCCGTCGCACTCGCCGACACGCCGGCGGTGTCCATCGCCGTGGACCTCCCGGATGAACTGGCCGTGTTTTCCGGCGATACCGAGTGGCAGGGACCCATGCGCCGTGGCGAGGCACGCGCCCTCACCTTCGCGTTGCGTGTTCCGGAACACGGCACTGCCGCCATCCGCGCCCATGCGCGTGCCTATTGGGGGGACACCATGTTCGGCACGCAGGCGGCACTGCAACTGGGCGCCGAGGTGAAAACCTCATCCTCTGCCCTGCCGCCGGCACGTGACGGCATCCGGGACTTTCCCCTGGACTGATCCCATGCGACATCACATCACTCCCCTCCTGTTATTGGCCGCACTCGGTGGATGCGGTGGCGGCGGCGGTGCTGACCACGGCGAGCGCACCGATTTCGTGGTGAGCGGCGTGGTCACCTATGACGATCGCATCTATGGCCCCGGACCGGATCAGGCGGAATACCGTTTCCTGCGCACCGAGGCCAAGCCCACGCGCCATGCCACGGTGCAGGTGGTTAACAGTGATGGCCGGGTGCTAGCGGAGGCGACAGTGGGTGAAACCGGTGATTACGCGCTTGCTGCCGCAGGTGGCAGCCATGAACCCATGCGGCTACGCGTGCTCGCACGGACCCGCACGGGCGCGCCGGTCGAAATTATGGATTTCGCGGGCAACGTGGTCTCAGTCTCAAAGGCGTTCACGCCCGACGCCCTGCCCGCGCGCCTGGACCTGGCTGTACCGGGCGAGATCGCCGGTGCCTTCAACATGCTCGACGTGTATACCGCTGCAGGTGAATTCGTCCATGAGCATCATGGCGAATTCCCGCCGCTGCTTTCCGTGTACTGGCAGCCGGGCAGCACACCGCCGGGCGGTACCACCTACCACTGCCGCTCCTGCAACGGTGGCATCTATGTGCTCGGGGGCGTGAGCACGCCGGAAGGCATCACCGGTGACACAGACCATTTCGACGATGACGTCCTGCTGCACGAGTATGGTCATTTCCTCGAGCATGCCTTCGGCGTGCTGCATTCACCCGGTGGCATGCACACCCTGCTGGACAATACCCAGGACCTGCGGCTGGCATGGAGCGAGGGCTTCAGCAGTTTCATGGCCGGGGCCATCAAGGCCTGGTTGGGCGAGCGCCGCCACCCCACCCTGTCCAGCGAAGGACTGCCCTATTCCGGGTACGTGGATACGGCAAACGGCACGACCGGACCCGGCGGCGGGCTCCATTACGACTTCAACACCGTTCCGGTCTGGCTGGACAGCGTGATCCGTTACGCCTCCAACGAAACGGCCGTTGCTAAGGCCTTGTGGAACCTGCATGCGGCGGATACCGGCATGAAGGACATTTGGGAGGTCTTTGCCACAGGGCTGCCCGCCGCCGCGGCCGCGCCCGACTACCCTGCAAGTCTCGAGACCTTCTGGGATGCCTGGCAGGCGAGCTCACAGGTGGCCATGCCGAACGCGCAGGCGGTAAGTGCCCTGGCCGAGCGGCACATCCACTACAGCGGCGATCTGCACGAGGCCGATGACACGCTTGACGCGCTGCTCCCGAGCCGCGCCTATCAGGGTGCTGAAGACCACAACCTCTTCAAGGCCGCCAGGGCCTCGGAAACCGACCTGATCCCTTTCGATGCCGACACCGGTACCCGCTATCGCGTCGAAACCTACGACCTGATCAATGGCGCCCACACCGACCTGCGCATCACCGATGGCAATGGCTACCCCCTCGCCCAGCAAAAGGCTTCATCCGCCGAGAATGCACCCAATGACGGCTGTGCCCTCGCCGCGCGCATCGACGCCTTCGAGCCGCCGTACCCGGGCAGATTCTTCGTGCATGTGATGCGGTCGTCGACCCAGAAACCGTTTGCAGGGCGGTATGGGGGATACCAGCTGCGCATCACTGCCCTATCACCCTCCGCACCGCCCGTCGCCTGCCCCTGAACTCTTGCAGAAACACTACTTGCCTGCGGGTGTCCGGTGGTTTCTCGCACCACAGGGGCGCGACGAGATGCGCCAAGCGCTCAACAGAGGAGTGCGGGTTGGGGGTGGGGCATCCAGTCGCCGATAGTCGCCTGCTTCTTTCTTGCATTCAACGCAAAAAAAGGCCCGCACAGGCGTAATGCCGGTCAGTTAAGCTGACCGGCATTACCGCACAGGCGGGCCTTTTTGCATTGACTGGTGCCGACGAAGGGAGTCGAACCCCCGACCTACTGCTTACGAATCAGTTGCTCTACCAACTGAGCTACGTCGGCAAGGAAACGCGGAGTATAAAAGAAACAACCGGGGTTTGAAACAATGACGCCGCTAGTCCGACGAGCGCACCCGCAACACCACGTCCAGACCCACTACCGTGATGTCCGACGGCAGTTCGGGTACGCCCTTCACCTCGACGTCGCTCGGCAGATCGGACAGGATGCCCGTATCGATGGCGAACATGTGGTAATGCGGGGTGGTGTTCGAATCGTAGAAGATCTTGGTCGGGTCCACGATCACTTCGCGGATGAGACCGGACCGGGCGAACAGGTTCAGGGTGTTGTACACCGTGGCCTTGGAGACGTGGGTGTCTTCCGTGTTCACCAACTCCAGTACCTGCTCGGCGGAAAGATGTTGCGGACGGGCAAACAAGACCTGGCCAATCACCAAGCGCTGGGTCGTAGGGGTGATCCCCTTGGCCTGCAGCTTGGTGACAACCTCTTGTTTGCCAAGCAAGTCAGCATACTGGTGCATGGGGGCGATTATAGTGCAGGTGTTCATACGCAGTCTACACATTTGTGGCGGGTGCATAAGGCGCCGGATCGAGGATGGGCGGGCGTCCCAGCATCAGGTCGGCGGCCAGACGGGTGGAAGCCAGGCCCAGCACCACGCCGTTGCGGTAATGACCGGCATTCACGAATAGCCCGCGGATGTGGGGATGCTCGCCCACGTAAGGGACTCCCGTGGGGGAGCCCGGCCGCAGGCCGGCCCAGTGGTGCTCGACAGGAAAGCGTTCCAGCGCCGGAACCATGGCATAGGCCGCCGCCTTCAGTTCTGCAAGTGCCTCCTGGGTGGTCTGCTTCTCGAACCCCGTATCCTCGACCGTGGAGCCGACCAGGACGCGGCCATCACGGCGTGGGATGACGTAGCGGTCCTGGTGCAGGACCATGCGCTGCAGCAGGTCTGGCTCGGCCTTGAACAGCACCATCTGGCCACGCACCGGATGCACCGGGAGGGTCAGTCCGGTATCCGCCAGCAGGCGGCCGGCCCAGGCACCGGAGGCCACCAGTGCCTGTTCCGCGGCCAGCTCGCCCTGTGCCGTAAGCAGGGCCTGCAGGTGCCCCCCACGGGTCACGAAGCCTTGCACCTCCACAGACTCGCGGATCTCCACCTCCAGGCGCAGCAACTCCGCACGCGCGGCCTGAAGCAGGCGTGGGTTGCGCACCTGGGCCACTGCGCCCATGAACAGCGCCTCGCCGAATCCCGCTGCCACCGCCGGCTCGCACTCGCGCACGGCGTCCTCGCCCTGCAGCAGCGCGAGATCGTAGCCTTCCCGTTCCGACCAGGCCAGGGCCTCGGCTTTCGCTTCCGTGCTCAGCCACAGCAGTCCGCTGCGGGTCCATTGGGGATCGATGCCCGTGTTCTGTGCCAGTTCACGACAGAACACCGGGTAGTGTTGCTGGCCCCAGCGGGCGAGCTGCGTGACCGCGCCCGGGTAGCGCCAGGGGTGCAACGGCGAGAGGATGCCGCCGCCCGCCCACGAGGATTCGCGGCCAAGCGCGCCACGCTCGAGCAGCACGACGGAGCGTCCCGCCAGCGCCAGCTCGCGGGCGGTGAACATGCCGATGATGCCGCCGCCGATGACGATCGTCCTAGCCATGGGATACCTCAATCACGCTGCAATACCTTGGGCAGGGGAAACACCACCTGCTCGCTCTGCCCCTGGTCTTCCATCGGCCCGCTCGCGCCCAGGGACCTGAGGCGCACGATGACCTCCTGCACCAGTACCTCGGGCGCCGACGCACCCGCGGTGATACCGATGCACTGCCTGCCCACCAGCCAGGCGGGCTCTATCTGCGCGGCATTGTCGATGAGGTGGGCGGGCGTGCCGCGACGTTCGGCCACTTCACGCAGGCGATTGGAATTGGAGCTGTTGGGCGAGCCCACCACGAATACCACGTCGCAGCGCACGGCGAGTTGCTTCACTGCGTCCTGGCGATTCTGGGTGGCATAGCAGATATCATCCCTGCGCGGCCCCTGGATGGCCGGAAAGCGCTGCTTCAGGGCCTCCACCACGCGGGCGGCATCGTCCACCGATAGCGTGGTCTGGGTGACATAGGCCAGGTTGCACGGGTCCTTCACCGCAAGCGCGGCGACATCCGCCGGCGTTTCCACGATGTACATGCCGGGACCGTCCAGGTACTGACCCACGGTGCCCTCCACTTCCGGGTGACCCGCATGGCCGATAAGTACCACCTCATGGCCGGCCTTGGCGTGACGGATGACCTCCAGGTGCACCTTGGTGACCAGCGGGCAGGTGGCATCGAACACGCGCAGCCCGCGCCTGACGGCCTCGGCCTGCACCGCCTGGGACACGCCGTGGGCACTGAAGATGACGGTGGCGCCGTCCGGCACCTGATCCAGTTCGTCCACGAACACCGCCCCCTTGTCGCGCAGGCGATCCACCACGTATCTGTTGTGCACCACCTCATGGCGTACGTAGATGGGTGCACCCAGCAGTTCGATAGCGCGATCGACGATCTCGATGGCGCGGTCCACGCCGGCGCAAAAACCACGGGGATTGGCGAGCAGTATCTCCATCAGTCCGGCGCTCCAACCGCGAGGATTTCCACATAGAACTGCAGGGCTCGACCGGCGAGCGGATGATTGAAATCCACATCCACGAAATCCGTGCCCAGGGCGATGACCTGGCCCGCGATCTCATCACCGTTCGGTAGGCCAAAGCCCAGCACACTGCCTTCCGTCAGCTCCATGTGCTCGAAATCGGCGCGCGGCAGGCGATGGACGGCGGTCGGGTCACGCTCGCCGAAGGCGTCGTCCGGGCCCAGCAGGATACGCTCGCATTGGCCGGCCGACATGTCGAGCAGGACCTGCTCAAGACCGCCCGCGAAGGTACCGTCACCCACCACGAACTCCACCGGCTCGCCACCCAGGGTGGAATCGATTCCGGTACCGTCGGCAAAGGACAGCTCATAGTGCATGCGCACGCGCGCGCCGTGGCGAATGGCGGCCGTTGTACTCATTGGCGTTCAGGCTCCGGATGGCGGAAGGCATCGCGCAGCAGCATGACCGCGCCCACGGTGATGGCCGAATCGGCCACGTTGAAGGCAGGCCAGTGCCAGCGCCCGGCGTACACGTCGATGAAGTCCACTACATAGCCGAGCACCACGCGATCCCACACATTGCCGATGGCACCGCCGATCACCAGGGCGATGGCGATGTGCAGCCAGCGTTGCGCCGCTGGCAGGCGCCTGAGCCACAGCACCAACAGGGTGCTGACCACCAGCGCGATGGCGGCGAAGAACCAGCGCTGCCAACCGCCTTCTTCGCTGAGGAAACTGAAGGCCGCGCCCGTGTTGTGCATGAGCGTGAGGTTCAGCCCGGGCAGTACCGGCACCGCCTCATACAGGTTCAGCAGGTTGCTCGCTAGGGTCTTGGTGACCTGGTCGATCACCACCACCAGCGCGGAGAGCCACAACCAGCGCATCCGCAGACCTCAGGCGAAGCGGCGCGCTTCGCCGCCGCCTTCCACGTTCTCCACGCAGCGGCCGCAGATGTGCGGATGCTCCGCCTGGACGCCCACATCCTCGCGATGATGCCAGCAGCGCGCGCACTTGGGATGGGCTGATGGCCGCACCTCCACCCAGATTTCGTCCTTGCTGCTCAAGGTGAAGTGCGCCGCATTTTCCGGCGGCGTGGTAACCAGGTGCACGTTGGCATAGGAGGTGATGAGCGCAAAGCGCAACTCATCGCCAAGGCGCACCAGCTTGTCATGGATCTCGCGCCCGGCGTGGATGTCCACTTCCGCGTCCAGCGAGGCGCCGATGCCGCCGGCGACGCGCAGGCGCTCCAGCTCTGTGTTCACCGCATCGCGCACTTCCAGGATCTGCGCCCAGTAATCCAGGCCCATGCCCTGGTCGTCGCCTAGTGCCGGGAACTGATGCCAGGTGGCGAGAAAGACCGACTCGCCACGCTCACCTGGCAGATGGCTCCAGATCTCCTCGGCGGTGAAGCTGAGGATGGGCGCGAGCCAGCACGCGAAGGCCTCGGCGATGTGATAGAGCGCGGTCTGCGTGGAGCGGCGCGCCGTACTGTCGGCCTTGGCGGTGTACTGGCGGTCCTTGATCACATCCAGATAGAAGGCGCCCATATCCACCGAGCAGAAGTTGTGCACTTTCTGGTAGATCAGGTGGAACTCGTAGGCCTCATAGGCCGCGACCAGTTCCTGCTGCAACTGCTGCGCACGCGCCACGGCCCAGCGGTCCAGCGCCACCATGTCGGCGGGCGCCACCGCGTGCTGCGCGGGGTCGAAGCCCTTGAGGTTGGCGAGGAAGAAGCGCGCGGTGTTGCGGATGCGGCGATAGGCGTCGGCGGTGCGCTTGAGGATCTCGTCGGAGACGCTCATCTCGCCGCGGTAGTCGGTGGCCGCCACCCACAGGCGCAGGATGTCGGCGCCGAGCTGATTCACCACCTGTTGCGGCGCCACCACGTTGCCCTTGGACTTGGACATCTTCTGTCCCTTGGCGTCCACGGTGAAGCCGTGGGTGAGCACCTGCTTGTAGGGCGCCACCTGGCGCATGGCCACGGAAGTAAGCAGCGAGGACTGGAACCAGCCGCGGTGCTGATCGGAGCCTTCCAGGTAGAGATCGGCCGCGGGGAAGTCCGTCATGCCTTCGCGGCTCTCCAGCACGGCATAGTGCGTCACGCCGGAGTCGAACCACACGTCCAGGGTGTCGCGCACCTTGTCGTAATTCTCCGCGTCGGCGCCGAGCAGGTCGGCCGGGTCCAGATCGAACCAGGCATCGATGCCCTGCTGTTCGATGCGTTTGGCCACTTCCTCGATGAGGCGCGGCATCTCGGGATGCAGGTCACCGCTCTGCTTGTGCACGAACAGGGCGATGGGCACGCCCCAGGTGCGCTGACGCGAGATGCACCAGTCCGGGCGGTTCTGCACCATGGCCTCGATGCGCGCCTGGCCCCACTCGGGCACCCAGCGCGTGGCGGCGATGGCCTTGAGCGCGTCGCTGCGCAGGCCGTTCTGCTCC
>JBAYQE010000049.1:0-18758 GCA_041677345.1 Thiohalomonadaceae bacterium | reverse complement strand
GCGCGGCTCGAACATGTCACGTAGCTTCGCAACGTGACCTACGCCTTCCGCGGCTCGTCTTCCATTCCCCGTGTCCCCCGTGGTTCCTCTTCCATAAGGCCGCGGGTAAACTGCGCGGCCATGCTGAAATTCACCAACCTGATCCTGCGGCGCGGCACCCGGGTGCTGGTGCGCGATGCCGCTTTTGCTATCCATGCCGGCCAGCGCGTCGGCGTCACGGGCGCCAATGGCGCCGGCAAGTCCAGCCTGTTCGCCCTTATCCGCGGTGAGCTGTCGCCGGACGCGGGCGAGTTCAGCGCACCGCCGGACTGGGTGATCGCCCACGTGGCCCAGGAAACCCCGGCCGTGGACACCCCCGCCATCGATTACGTGATGGACGGTGATGCGGAATTGCGCGCAGTGGAGCGGGCCTTGGCCCAGGCAGAGGCCGGGGGTGACGGCGCGGCGCTGGGCGAGCTGCACGCGCGCCTCGGCGGCATCGGTGGCTATGGCGCGCACGCCCGTGCCGCGCGCCTCATGCATGGTCTCGGCTTTGCCGGTGATCAGCAGACACTCCCGGTGCGCTCGTTCTCGGGCGGCTGGCGTATGCGCCTCAACCTGGCGCGTGCCCTCATGTGCCGCTCCGACCTGCTGTTGCTGGATGAGCCCACCAACCATCTGGACCTGGATGCGGTGCTGTGGCTGGAGGACTGGCTCGCTTCTTACCCCGGTACGCTGCTGCTCATCTCCCATGACCGCGATTTCCTCGATCGCGTGGTCAACCACATCCTGCACATCGAACAGGAACGGGCCGACCTGCAGAGCGGGAACTACTCCGATTACGAACTGCGTCGCGCCGAGCGCATGGCTCAGCAGCAGGTGGCCTTCGAACGCCAGCAGCGCGAGATCGCCCACATCCAGTCCTTCGTGGATCGCTTCCGCGCCAAGGCCACCAAGGCACGCCAGGCCCAGAGCCGCCTCAAGGCACTGGCACGCATGGAGTTGCTGGCGCCGGCGCATGTGGATTCTCCCTTCCGCTTCCGGTTTCTCGCACCCGAGAAACTGCCGCATCCGCTGCTCGCGCTGGAGAAGGTGGCTGCGGGCTACGGCGAGCACACGGTGGTCGCCGGCGCGAGTGCGGTGTTCGCGCCGGGTGCGCGTATCGGACTGCTGGGTCAGAACGGCGCCGGCAAATCCACCTTCGTAAAGCTGCTCGCCGGCACGCTCGCGCCCGTTGCAGGCAAACGCGCCCCGGCGCCGGACCTGCGCATCGGCTATTTCGCCCAGCACCAGCTCGAAATGCTCGATCCCCAGGCCTCGCCGCTATTGCACATGCAACGCCTGGACGGGCGCGCCACGGAGCAGGACCTGCGCGATTTCCTGGGCGGCTTCGGCTTCGTGGGCGATCGCGCGCTGGCACCGGTGGCACCGTTCTCGGGCGGCGAAAAGGCACGCCTCGCGCTCGCCCTGGTGGTCTACCAGCGACCCAACCTGTTGTTGCTGGACGAGCCCACCAATCACCTGGACATCGACATGCGCCACGCCCTCACGGTGGCGTTGCAGGACTACGAAGGCGCATTGGTGCTGGTGTCGCACGATCGCCATCTATTGCGCAGTGTGGCGGACGAATTCTGGGTGGTGGGCGAGGGCCGAGCGCAGTCCTTCGACGGTGACCTGGAGGATTACCGCGTATGGCTGGCGCAACGTCTGGCCCACGTGACCGAAGAGACGGGCGACAAGGACAACAGTGCCGGGGCACGCAAGGACCGGCGTCGCGAGGAAGCAGAAAAACGCGAGCGCCTGCGCCCGCTCAAGAAGGACGTGGAGCGTTGCGAGAAGCGCCTGGACGAGTGTGGACGCAACAAGGCGCGGGTCGACGTCCTGTTGGCCGATCCGGCCATCTACGACGAGCGCAACAAAGAGGATCTCAAGGTCCTGCTGCGGGATCAGGCCGCCGCGGACCAGGCGCTGGCAGAAGCCGAAGACGCCTGGCTCGCGGCGGTGGAGCGGCTGGAAGTAGCGCAACGCGACGGTTAGCGTACCGTCGCGCCGCGCAGCACCTTAGCGGATGACGTCACTCGCGCATCATCTGCTCGCCCTCTTGCTCTTCCACCGGCGCGAAGGCCGCGAATTCCACTTCTGAACGGCGGTTCGGTTCCAGGCACTCGATGAGTGCATTGCCGGCCATGCCTTCGCATTGCACCACCGGATTGGATTCGCCGACCGCGGCGAGGGTGATGCTCTCGTCAGGAAGCCCTTCGGACACCAGGTACTCCTTCACGGCCTCGGCACGACGCCGTGAGAGGTCTTCGTTGTATTCCTCGGGGCCGATGCGGTCGGTGTGACCGGTAATCGTGACCCGCATGTTTTCCGTCTGTTTGCTGGCTTCAACGATCTCGTTCAGTCTCTCCTTGCCCTGGTCGGAAAGTTGATCGGAGTCGAAGCCGAAGGTGGTATCGGTATCGAGGGAGATACGACGCATGGGCTCGGTCGGTGCAGGGGCTGGAACCGCTTCAGCCCTTTCCGTCGGCTCGGCCTGGATCGGCACAAAGCTGCCGATGATGGCCGGATCGCATGCGATGCTCGCTGCGATGTTGCTGCCGGGCGTGCCCGCAGATGTGCGGACGCAATCGCCCGAGCCGCTGCGCACGACCTCACCATTACTGCTGATGGCATAACCAAGTGCCTGCTGGGCGAAGGCGCCCGATGCAAATCCCGTCATGGCAATCGCGCCGGCAATCAGGGATGCGCGGAACGGCTTGTTATCCATGGCTCTGTCCTCCCGGTCTGGAGAGTGCTTCGCCCCCGCACGGGGGGCAACGCTTACCGAAACCTTAGTCTTCCATCAGCACCTTATGCGTCACAGAAAATGTTTCGATAAGCCCCTGATAATCAGGATAGGACGAAAGGGAAATCGTGATGGGTCATGCATAAGGTGAGGCGGTCCGCCGAGACGCCCGGCCAAAGGAGGAGCCACAGAGGTTGGGTACCAAACCGGATGACCTGCAGGTGGGGCGCCAAACCGCGGTGCCCGGTTTCGGCACCGCGTTGTGCCTATGGGATCATGGGGTGATGCCGCGCAGGTCGGCACCTTGGCGCAGGAGTTCGACCTGCACGTCGCGCGCCGGTGTTTCCCGGGGGAGGCGGTTGCGCAGGGCGGCGAGGGCGGCACAGACGCCCGCGGCTTGGCCGGTGGCCATGGCGGCGGGCATGATGCGATACGACGAGTGGGCCTCGTGGGTGCCGGAGATGCAGCGTCCCGCCACCAGCAGCCCCTCGGCCTTGCGCGGCAGCAGGCAGCGCAGCGGAATGTCGTAGGCCTCACCAGGGGGGAGGCGCTTGAGCACCGTACCCTTGCCCTTGGGGTTGTGCATGTCGATCGGGTAGCTGCAGCGCGCGATGACGTCATCGAACTTGCGCGCCGAGAGTACGTCCTCTTCGGTAAGCTGGTAATCACCGATGAAGCGCCGTGTCTCGCGCACCCCCACCACGCCGCTTTGGTCCAGATGGGCCTTCTCGAAACCAGGCACGTACCGGCGCAGGAAGGTGGTGATCTGCCGCATCTGGCGCCGGCTTTCCCATTCCGCGTAGCTGAGGTCCCATACATCGGTGCCGAGCACCGGCACGGAGCGTGTCACGCGGGTGCTGTTCACGGCCACTTCACGCTCACGCGGTGTGGCAAAGAACAGGATGTCCTCACGCGGCAGCGAGAGTTCCCCGGTTTCCGTGGCGCTGCGCACCAGGGACCACAGGCCGTGGACGCCGCGCCATTCGTCGGGATGGGCGCGGGCATAGGCTTGAAAGGCGATGCGTTCGAACTCCGCCATGCGGAACAGCAGGGTCATGGGTTGTACCAGCCCATCACTGTCGCCCAGTTCGTAGGGTGCACCCGCGCGGGCGGCCACGTCGCCGTCACCCGTGCAGTCCACGACGGCGCCGGCACGCACTACCAGAGGCCCCGACTTGGTCTCGAAGATCACCCCTTCCACGCGCTCGTCACCCACCACGCCGCTGGCAAACGCGTGCAACAGGAAATGCACACCGGCTTCGTCCGCCATTTCCAGGGCCACGTGCTTGAACAACTCGGAATCGAACGGCACCGTATAGCCTGTGTCGAGGTTCGGCACCATGGCACCGCCCTCGTCGATGAGGCGCGTGACAAAGCGTTGCAGCACCCCCGCGATCACCGGTTCGCCGGCGCCGTGATCGGTTGGGAGCAGGTATTTGGTGCCTGTGCGCTGCGGTTTCGGGTGTTGCGTGAAATAGGACATGAGCGGCATGACCAGTGCCGCGGTGGCATTGCCGCCAAAAAATCCGTAGCGTTCCGCCAGTACCACGTCGGCGCCCGCATCCGCCGCGCCCAGTGCCGCACCGATCCCTGCGGGACCACCGCCAACCACAAGCACGTCGGTCTCGGCGGCGAGTGTCGCCGTGCGCGGTGGCAGTTCCAAGGTGGTAGGACGGTGTGGACGTGGCAGTGCAGGCATGATCAATCCCCGGCGGGAACGGTCGCCCCAAGTAATTCGACCACCATGCGGTTGGTCGCGCGCGCAGCCTCCTGCATCACCGGTAGCCGCTCGATGAGCTGCTGTTGCAGCCTGCGGCGGTGGTCCCAGGCATGGTCAATGTGGGCGATGAGCCGCCCTGCATTCACCTGGCCGAGGGGCGGTGGCATGGCCACACCCAGTTGTTCAAGAAAGCCGCTCACCTTGGGTGCGTAGGGAAGGGCAACGAAGGGCACGTTCTGCAACGCGGCGAACAACAGGAAATGCAGGCGCATCCCCACGGCGAGATCGAACTGACCGAGCAGTGAGAGCAACTGCCCGGCGCTGTATTCACCCTTGAGCACGGTGGCCTTCTGGGCCAGCAGCATCTGCGAGACCACGGCATGGGCCTGCTGCAGGTCGTGCATGCGCCGTTCCATGGGAACGAACACCACCTCGGCCTCGAGACGATCCACCATGTAGTCCGCTGCACTGGCGAGCAGGGCGTGATAGGCATGGGAACTGAGGTCCGGTGCGGCGACGCCAGGTTCCCGCACAGAAAGCGCCACGCGCCGTCGGCGTCCTTCCAGACCCTCCTGCTTCAAGGCACCTGGTGGCAGCGGCTCGGGCTCAAGCAGGAGCGCCGGGTCGGAGGTGACCTCTATGGTGCGCTGCACACCGATGTCCTCGAGCAGGTGCCGTGCACCCTGTTCGCGCACGGTAATCAATGCCGCCTTGTCGAGGGTGGAGCGCACTATTTCACGCACGCTGGAGTGTTCCAGCGGGCCGACGCCGACCGCATAGATTACGAACGGTACCCCCACTTCCTGTGCCAGCACCGCTTCGCGCAGATAGATGCGCGCCTCGGCGTCGAACAGGATGCCGCCGCCGCCGATGATGAGCAGGTCGAGATTGCGGATGTATGGGAGGATGTCGTTGCGCCCGAGCCTGCGCACCGGGATGGCGTGTTCCACGTCGTGCCTTCGCAAGGTGTCGGCCGGGTCGCGGGAGAAGACGGTGATCTCCACCGGGAGTGAATCGCGCAACTGGGTCACGATACCTTGGAGGATGGCCTCGTCACCCAGGTTCAGCCCACCG
Organism: Thiohalomonadaceae bacterium; assembly: GCA_041677345.1. Lineage (GTDB taxonomy): Bacteria > Pseudomonadota > Gammaproteobacteria > Thiohalomonadales > Thiohalomonadaceae > JALOAT01. The sequence goes on along the minus strand of JBAYQE010000049.1, from coordinate 13,197 downwards.
TAGGATCCAGAAATCCCCACCTGGTACACACGGTTCTGCTTGTCCATTGAAGGCTCCCGCAGGAGGGACAAACAATGCCGCAACAGCGGATCTTATGGACAGCATAGACGTCACCGAGGACCCGCTGGGGTGATTAAGTCCCTACGGGGAATGGGAAAACCACGAGGCCACGGAGGAAGCCCGCGAATGAACGCACAGGGGTAGGCGGGCCGATGTGCGTAGATACGTTGCCAAGCTGCGTGACAGGTGTGTGCCACACGTGTCTGTTCCGCCAGCAGGCTCGCAGGCCCCCGGGGGAAGCAAAGCTCTCAGAACCGCCGTACGATTCCGGGACACGAACGTACCGGCGGGATTTTTCCGTGCCCTTTGTGGTTGAACCTCGTCAGGTGTTCCGGCAGCGTAGGATCTTCCAGTAGCCGAACAGGTTGGTACCGCGGGTCTCCTCCACGGTGAGGCCGGTGTCGGCGAGGAATTCGGCCATGTCCAGATTGGGGCGGAATCCGGCCTGGCGGGAGAAGGGTGCGAGCAGGCCTTCCATGGCGCCGAGGACAGGGTTGCGGGAACGGAAGTGATTGACGATGAGGATCTCACCGCCCGGTTTACACACGCGGCGCATCTCCGCGACCATCTGTTTCGGGTCAGGTACCACCGACACCACGTACATGGCCACGACCTTGTCGAAACGGGCGTCGGGAAACGTCATGCGTTGTGCATCCATTTCCAGGATGGCCTCCACCTGCGGCAGCAGTTCCCGTGCCACGCGCCGACGCGCCACCTCCAGCATCTCGCGCGAGACGTCGATACCGGTCACGCGCACCGAGCTGGAATAGAGGGGTAGCGACAGTCCGGTGCCTACGCCGACTTCCAGGATGTTGTCGCCGGGATGGCATTGCAAGGCGTCAACGATGCGCTTGCGGCCAGGGTGCATGATGGGGCCGAACAGGACGTCGTAGATGCCCGCATATCGGCGATAGGCGCTGATTACAGCGTCCAGACTCATGACCTGGAGTTTCTCATCGGCGGGGTTCGTTTCCATGCGATCTCCTTGGCTGCCGGAATTAAGATAGAACTTGCCGCTCTATTGCGCCTCGTATGCGGCCTGCATTTCAAGCGTTTTCCAGCAATCCGAGGATACCCGCGAGCGGTACGCCCACCCAGTCGGGGCGGTGGTCAAGTTCGTAGCGCACCTCGTACAGCGCCTTTTCGAGCACGAACAGGTCCAGCAGACGCCGTGCACCATCCGCTTGCGCGGGATAGAAGGGCTGCTCGCCTGCGGCCTCCACGTAGCCGAGCAGATAGGCCTCCGCCGCCATGCGCTCCCACTGGCGTGCGTAGGGTGCCAGTTGCAGCAGGTCGCCCGGGCTTTCGCTGGTGACGTGCTGCAACGCCACATGGGCGGCGTAGCTGAACGAGCGCAGCATACCCGCGACGTCGCGCAGGGGTGAATGCCGCGCCGCCCGTTCGGAGCGGGGCCGCGCCGGCTCCCCTTCGAAGTCGATGATGATGAAATCGTTTTCCGCCACCAGCACCTGGCCCAGGTGCAGGTCGCCATGGTAGCGCGTCTTGAGCAGCCCGAGGGGCTCCACGCGCAGGCCGTCGAGGTAGGCCAACAACCGTTCGCGTGCCGCCAGCAGCGCCGCTGCCTGGGCACGTGCGGCTTCGGGCAGGACATCGGCTTGCTCCAGCCGACGCAGGGTGTCCGTGGCGTCCTGGCGCACGCGCGCATACCAGCCCGCCAGTTCTTCCGGGGTAACCGGTTCCGGGCGGAAGGCAGGGTTGCCCGTGTCCTTGGCGAGGGCAGCGTGCAATTCGCCGGTACGCCGGCCGAGGGTGTGCATCATCATGAGGTCGGTGGCGTGGATCTCCGCCGCGGCCAACCCCGCGCCGGTACTGGCGCCGTGCAGACAATCCTGCAGATGGCGTTGCAAATAGCCCTGGGTGTAGGCCCAGCCGTCGCCCTGGTTCTCCACGTAGGCCTGCAGCACTGCCAAGGTCACCACTGCGCCGTGGTCCGGCTGGAACACGATCCAGCCAGCCACCGGGATGATGTTCTCCAGGGGCGATTCCTCGGTGAGGAAGCGCCCCACCTCGACCTCGATGCTGATGCCCTCGCACAGGCGGCGATAACCCTTGAGGAACAGGCGCTCACCGATGACCACGGCACTGTTGCTGCTCTCATGGGGCGGGCGGCGTACAGTGGCGCCTTCGTCATCCTCCGGCCAGAGCCGGTCGAAAGCGGAGGTGCGGAAGAACTGTAGCCTGCCGCCCGTGACGGGGATTTCCACGCCGGCACGGGTGGCCTGGACCAGGGCCCGGCAGAAACGCTCGTCCGCATAGGCGTCGACCAGCAGTCCCACTCGCGCGTGCTGGCGTACCTTGGCGAGGGCGTTGACCAGGTGCGCGCGGTATTCGTCGTAGTGCTTCTCCCAGAACAGGGCGAGCGGCAGAAAATAGTGGTCCCGCGCGCCGCCACTGTGGGTATGGAGCCAGGTGATGAGCCAGCGTCGGCCCGCACATTCCCACTCGATGGCGCGCGTGATGCTGACGCTGTCGAGGCGCGTGCCCTTGGCGGCATACCAGCGCTGTGCAGGCAGCCACTGGGGCAGGACCTCCACTTCGAGCTGCGAGCGCAGTTCCAGCGCACGTTTCTCGCGCCGCGTGTCGGGCTGCGCAAAGGCGAAGCTGCGCCAGCCCTCGAACAGCACCAGCACCGTGAGTTCGATGGCGGGCAGCTGTTCCTTGTGCCAGGAGGGTTCTTCCACCTCGCTGGCCAGGCGGAACCAATACACGCCGTAGCTCGACAGCGTGAGCAGGTAAGGCAGATCGCCGATGGGCGGGAAGGGGATGCGGCCCATCATCTCCACCGGAACGCGCCCGCGCCAGCGTGCCAGGTCGAGCTCCACCGGCTGGGCCGAGCGCGAGAGATTGACCACGCACAGGATGGTGTCATCGTCGTGGCTGCGCACGTAGGCGAGGATCTTGCGGTTGCCCGGATGCAGGAACTCCAGCGTGCCGCGGCCGAAGGCGCGGTAGGCCTTGCGCACCGCGAGGATGCGGCGCGTCCAGTTGAGCAGCGAGGACGGAGCGCGCGATTGCGCCTCCACGTTCACTGCCTGGTAGCCGTACACCGGGTCCATGATGGGCGGTAGGTAGAGCGCCTGCGGATCGGCGCGGGAGAAGCCGGCGTTGCGATCGGGGCTCCATTGCATGGGTGTGCGCACGCCGTTGCGATCGCCGAGATAGATGTTGTCGCCCATGGCGATCTCGTCGCCGTAATAGATGATGGGTGAACCCGGCATGGACAGGAGCAGCGCATTCATCAGCTTGATCCTTTCCGGGTCATTATCCATGAGCGGGGCGAGGCGGCGGCGTATGCCTACGTTGAGGCGCATGCGCCGGTCCGTGGCGTAGATCTGGTACATGTAGTCGCGCTCGCGATCGGTCACCATCTCCAGGGTGAGCTCGTCGTGATTGCGCAGGAAGATGGCCCACTGGCAGTCGTCCGGGATGGGTGGGGTCTGGCGCATGATCTCGACGATGGGATGCCGGTCTTCCTGCGCCACCGCCATGTAGATGCGCGGCATGAGCGGGAAGTGATAACACATGTGGCACTCGTCGCTATCGCCGAAATATTCGAGCACGTCCTCCGGCCACTGGTTGGCCTCGGCAAGAAACATACGGTTCTGGTAATTGGCGTCCACCACCTCTCGCATGCGTTTGAGCACGGCGTGGGTCTCGGGCAGGTTTTCATTGTCGGTGCCCTCGCGCACGCACAAATAGGGAATGGCATCCAGGCGCAGACCGTCCACTCCCATGTCCAGCCAGAAGCGCATCACCTTGATGATGGCGTCCACCACCTTGGGATTGTTGTGGTTGAGATCGGGTTGGTGGGAAAAAAAACGATGCCAGTAATAGGCCTGGGCCTCGTCGTCCCAGGCCCAGTTGGAGGTCTCGGTGTCGGTGAAGATGATGCGCGTCTCGGGAAATTTGAGTTTGGTCTTGCTCCACACGTAGAAGTCGCGCCGGGGCGATCCCAGTGGCGCCTTGCGCGCGGCCTGGAACCACGGGTGTTGATCGGAGGTGTGGTTGACCACCAGCTCGGTGATCACCCTCAGCCCGCGCCGGTGCGCCTCGCGCACAAAGCGCTTGAAGTCCGTCAGCGTGCCGAAGGCGGGATGCACATTGCGGTAATCGGAAATGTCGTAGCCGTCGTCGCGCATGGGCGACGGATAGAACGGCAGCAGCCAGATGGTATTGACGCCCAGGTCCTCGATGTAATCGAGCCGCTCCGCCAAACCGCGGAAATCCCCCGTACCATCGCCGCTGGCATCATAGAACGCCTTGACGTGCACCTGATAAATGATGGCGTCCTTGTACCACAGTGGATCGTCCTGCCAGTTGGTGGTCATCGGTACGTGGAGAATTCAACGCAAAGACGCAAAGGGCGCAAAGATCGCAAAGCGTGCAGGTATGCTCTGACGGCCGGTAACGCCCGCGTTGGTGCCGATACGCAGGCCGGCGTTCCTTTGCGGCCTTCGCGCCCTTTGCGTCTTTGCGTTGGAACGTTCTTCGCAGCCATCACATGAAATACTCGAAGTCGCGCTCGCTGCGCAGGCGGCGGCGCAGGCGGAAGATGGCGGCCGGGGTGTGGCGGGGGTCGAGGCGGACGAAGTTGCGCTCGCCCTGCCACAGGTAGCGCGCGCCGGTGAGCAGGTCGTGTACCTGGTAGCTGTGGTGCGGGTCCACGCTGAACTTTTCGATGGGCAGGGTGAGCCAGCCGGACTGGGCGTAGTCCGGGTCGAGATTCACCACCACCAGGATCACGTTGTCCCCGTCTTCCGTGGACTTGCTGTAGGCCACCAGGCGCTCGTTGTCCACGCTGTGGAAGACCAGGTTGGTGTTCCTGCGCAGGGCGTCGTTTTCGCGGCGGATGCGATTGAGGCGCGCCATGAAATCGCGCAGGGAATCGGACCGCTCCAGGTCCCAGGCGCGGATCTCGTATTTTTCGGAATTGCGGTAGTCCTCGGCGCCGGGTGCGTGCGGCTCCGCCTCCAGCAACTCGAAGGCAGGCCCGTACACGCCATAGCTGGCGCTCAGGGTAGCGGCGAGCACCAGCCGTGCCATGAACGCGGGACGCCCGCCGATCTGCAGATACTCGGGGAGGATGTCCGGCGTGTTGGGCCAGAAGTTGGGCCGGAAATATTCGGCGGCGTTCCCTCGCGTGAGTTCGGTGAGGTATTCGGTGATCTCGTGCTTGGTATTGCGCCAGGTGAAATAGGTGTAGGATTGGCTGAAACCCAGCCTGGCCAGGCGATGCATGATACGCGGGCGTGAAAAGGCCTCGGCCAGGAACAGCACGTCGGGGTGGTCGCGCTTGATGTCGTCGATGAGCCACTCCCAGAAGGGGAAGGGCTTGGTGTGTGGATTGTCCACACGGAAGATGTGCACGCCCTGGTCGATCCAGAACAGCACCACGCTGCGCAGTTCCTCCCACAGCTCGCGCCAGGCGTCAGTCTCGAAGTGAAAGGGGTAGATGTCCTCGTACTTCTTGGGCGGGTTCTCCGCGTATTGCACTGAACCGTCGGGGCGATGGCGGAACCACTCCGGGTGTGCGCTCACATAGGGGTGATCGGGAGAGCACTGAAAGGCGATGTCCAGGGCCACTTCGAGGTCGTGCTCGCGCGCCTTTGCCAGGAAGCGGCGAAAGTCGTCGAGGGTGCCCAGTTGGGGATGTACCGCCTTGTGGCCGCCCTCCACGGCGCCGATGGCCCAGGGGCTGCCCGGATCGTCGGGGGCGGCGATGAGCAGGTTGTTGCGGCCCTTGCGGCGGGTGCGACCGATGGGATGGATGGGCGGCAGGTAGAGCACGTCGAAACCCATTTCGGCCACGTAGGGGAGGCGCTCCTCGCAATCGCGAAAGCTGCCGTGAGAGCCGTCGCCGCAGGAGCGCGGGAACATCTCGTACCAGGCCGAGAAGCAGGCGCGCTCGCGATCCACCACGATCTCCAGCGCGGGTTCCTGGACGGTGGCCAGACGGCGATCGGGCCAGCGCGCCATGAGTACCGCCAGCTCGTCGTGCAGACCTTGCAGGCACCGTTCCTCGACGTCGGACGGGTCCACCAGGCGCGCGGCGTACAATTGCAGGCGGTCCCGATCGTCGCCCTGTGCACGCATGGCGGCGGCGTCAACCAGTTCCGCGCCCATGACGAGCGCCACGGCGATGTCGGCGGCATCGGTGCGGCGTGCCAGGTCGTGCCGCCAGGTGAGAAAGTCGTCCACCCAGGCGATCACGCGATAGAGCCAGCGGCCCTCGCGCGTGACATGGAAGCGCCCGCGCCAGTGGTCGTTTACCAGAAACTCCAGCGGGGATTCCTGCCATTCCGCCGTGGTGGCGTGGCGATACTGCACGGCGGCCGCGAGCTGGTCGTGGCCGTCACAGAACACGTCCGCCTCCACCACCACTGCGGCGCCCACGCAGCGCTTGATGGGAAAGCGCCCGCCGTCAACCTGTGGGCGCACACCCTCGATCACCGCCCGATGCCGGCCGTCCGTGATGGTCATGGTCATCTCGCTCCCTCCCAAGAAACGTAGCAGGCGGGAGATGAACTACGGAGGCAATGATAGGGCCACGGAGAAAGTCCGCGAATGAACGCAAATGAACGCGAAGATGAAATCGGAGGTGAAGGCCGCGGTGGTGACGTGCAGTGCGTAGGTCACGCTGGCGCGTAGCGCCTACGCGACACAGGCGGTTGGAAGATGTCACGTAGCTTCGCAACGTGACCTACGCGAGGACCTACGCACGACACGGCACACCGGAGGCCATGGCGGTCCTGTCTCATGTTCGCGTTCATTTGCGTTCATTCGCGGACGTGCTCCGTGGCCTCCGGGATTGAGCCCCGCGGCTCAGGCCGGTTTGAAATACATCACCGAGAGCGGCGGCAGGGTGAGGTTGAGGGAGTGATAACGGCCCTGCGCCGGCACGGGTGCGGCATCGACACCGCCCATGTTGCCCATACCACTGCCCCAATAGACAGTGGCGTCACTGTTGAGCAGTTCACGCCAGTAACCGCCGCGCGGGACGCCCACCATGTAGTTGTGTCGCGGCACCGGCGTGAGGTTGCACACCACGAGCATCACGTCGTCGGGATTATGTCCGCGGCGCAGGAAGGTGATGACGCTGGATTCCCAGTCGTGGAAATCCACCCATTCGAAGCCCGCGTTTTCGAAATCCACCTGGTGCAGCGACGGCTCGCTGCGGTAGACCGCGTTGAGGTCTTTGAGCCAGCGCTGCACGCCCTGGTGCGGCGGCCATTCGTTGAGATGCCATTGCACGCTGGCGTCGTGGTTCCACTCATCCCACTGGCCGATTTCGCCGCCCATGAACAGCAGCTTCTTACCCGGGTGCGCCCACATGTAGCCGTACAGGGCGCGCAGGTTGGCGAACTTCTGCCAGTCGTCGCCGGGCATGCGGCGGATCAACGAACCCTTGCCGTGCACCACTTCGTCGTGGGAGAGGGGCAACACGAAGTTCTCATGGAAGGCGTACCAGATGCTGAAGGTGAGCTGGTCGTGGTGGTACTTGCGATGGATCGGTTCTTTGCTGAAGTAATCCAGCGTGTCGTGCATCCAGCCCATGTTCCACTTCATGCCGAAGCCGAGGCCGCCCGCGTAGGCGGGGCGCGACACCATGGGCCAGGCGGTGGATTCCTCGGCGATGGTCTGCACGTCCGGGTGCTCACCGTAGACCGACTCATTGAGCTTGCGCATGAATCCGATGGCGTCGATGTCTTCCTTGCCGCCGTACTGGTTGGGGATCCACTCGCCTTCCTTGCGGGCGTAATCCAGGTACAGCATGGAGGCCACTGCGTCCACGCGCAGGCCGTCGGCATGGAACTGCTCCAGCCAGAACATGGCCGAGGACAGCAGGAACGAGCGTACCTCGTGGCGGCCGAAGTTGAAGATGTAGCTCTTCCACTCCGGGTGATAGCCGCGCTTGGGGTCCATATGCTCGAACATATAGGTGCCGTCGAAATAGGCGAGACCATGGGCGTCGCTCGGGAAGTGCGAGGGTACCCAGTCGAGGATCACGCCGATGCCTTCCTGATGGAGGCGGTCGATCAGGTATTTCAGTTCCTCCGGTGAGCCGTGACGCGCAGTGGGTGCGAAATAACCCAGGGTCTGGTAACCCCAGGACCCCCCGAAGGGGTGTTCCATGACGGGCAGGAATTCCACGTGGGTGAAGCCCATCCATTTCACGTAGGACACCAGTTGGTCAGCCATTTCCGCGTAGGTGAGGGAGCGATGGCCGTCCTCGGGTACACGGCGCCAGGAGGCGAGGTGCACCTCGTACGCGGACATGGGGGCATCCAGCGAGTTTTTCTCACGACGGGTGAGCATCCAGTCGCCGTCGCGCCACTCGTAGTCACGGTCCCACACCACGGAGGCCGAGCGCGGCGGACACTCGTACTGGCGGGCGAAGGGATCGATCTTCTCCACCTCGTAGCCATTGTGGTTGGAGACGATATGGTACTTGTACAGGTCACCCGGTTTCAGTCCGGCGATGAAGCCTTCCCAGATACCCGAACTGTCCCAGCGCGGCGCCAGGTTGTGGGTATGCTTGTTCCAGCCGTTGAAATCACCGATGACCGAGACATGACGGGCGTTGGGCGCCCACACCGCAAACAGCACGCCTGCGACGCCGTCCACCGAGGTGACGTGTGAACCAAGCTTGTCATAGAGGCGGTAGTGGCTCCCCTCCTTGAACAGATAGACGTCGTGGTCTGAAAGCAGACTCACGTCATGCCGTACGGGTTCCGTGCTCACCATCACCTGCCTGTTCATCCGTGCTCCCTTGCGCTGAATGATTGAAAGCGGCGCCCGCGACGTCGCAGTGGCGGCGTCCTTATGGTTGTGTGCGGGCGAAGAAACGAAAAGGTTGGGCCGATGCTCCGGGAGACCGGGCCCGTTGTGTGCATTTAGCATAGACGACGACCCCGGACCTGCAATGACTCCGTTTGTTAGGTGGCAGGGGTGTTCATCTCATCGTCATCAGCTATTTCATACACGGAAAAAAGCTGCATGGCGCCCGGTGGTGCGTGGGGATCCAGATGGCACGCCACGAGGCGCGTGCGCAGGGCCGGCATCAGTTCGGGACCGAGCAGGAGCGGCACGCAGGGTTCACCGCCCAGCAGCACCGTGGCCTGGGTGAGATAGAGACGGTTCAGCATGCGTGCGGTGCACAAGGCATGCAGCACGCGCGGGCCGGCGATGGAATAGATGATGGCGTAACCGGCTGCGGTCAGTGCCGCCACCAGTGTGGCGCCGTCCAGGGTCGTGCCGGGTAGCCGCCATACACGGATGCCCGCGGCTGCGAGCACCCGTTCCCGTGCTGCGGGCGCACTGTCAGTGGTGAGCACGCAGAGCGGACCGGGCAGGTCCGCGGTCACGCCGACAGGGATATCGAGGTCCTTGCTCACCGCGGCCACTGCGGGTGAAGGCGGGAGGCCGCGTGCCGTGCGCCAGGCGCGCAGGTCTGGCTGCGCGGTCACCGCCAGCAGGTCGCCGTGGCGTCCGGCAGCCACTGCACGCAGGTGGCGAGCGGTGGTGAGCAGCACGTCGGCCTGCGCGGCGATTTCCAGGTAAAGGCGCCAGTCGCGCCGATTGGCGATGACCGGCGGTACCCGCAGCAGCCCACTGGCAGGGGCCGGAAGGGCGATGCGTCCGTCCAGCGAGACGATGAAATTGCTGAATACGCAGGGCGCAGTGCGGCTGCGCAGGTCATGGCCCAGGTAGAGCCCCGTCAGCGGCACGTTTCGGCCGCTGGCGGGAAAGAGTTCGAGTAGTTGATCGTCCACGGGAGCAGGGCCTCCGTGGAAACGTAGACGACGACCGATCAGCGGCGCCAGAAATCCGGCGTGAGCAGCACCAGCAGCGTGAAAATCTCCAGACGACCGAGGAGCATGGCAAAGGACATGAGCCACAGGCCGGTGTCGGGCATGCCGATGAAATTTCCGCTGACCGCTCCGAGCCCCGGGCCCAGGTTGTTGAGAGTGGCCGCCACGGCACCGAAGGCCGTGACCTGGTCGAGACCAAGCATCATCAGCGCCAGCATGAACAAGGCAAAGGCTGCGATGTAGGCGGCGAAAAAGCCCCAGACCGACTGGATGACCCGCACCGGTACCACACGATTGTCGATCTTGAGCGGACGTACCAGATTGGGGTGGATGAGGCTGCTGATCTCCAGCAGGCCCTGCTTGAACAGCACGATGAAACGGATGGTCTTCATGCCGCCCGAGGTGGAACCGGCACAGCCCGCCATGAATGCCGAAAAGACGAGCAGGACGGGCAGCATGGCGGGCCAGGCGGCGGCGTCGTCGATGGTGAATCCCGATGTGGTGATGAACGAGACCGCCGTGAAGGCGGCATGGCGCAAGGCCTGCAAGGGCTCGCTGTGGGTGTTTTCGGCCACGAGCACTAGCGTGATGACGGCAATGAGCACCACAACGGCAGACAGGAACACGCGCACCTCGGCGTTTTGTAGATAGCCGCGGATGGACAGGCGCTGCCAGGCTGTGAAGTGCAGGGCGAAGTTGATGGCCCCGAGCAGCATGAACAGCATGGCAATCGCCTCGACCAGCGGATTCTGGAAATAGGCGAGGCTTGCGTCGTGGGTGGAGAAGCCGGCGGTGGAGACGGTGGAGAAGCTGTGCGCCACCGCGTCGAACGGTTCCATGCCCGCAAGCCAATAGGCCAGGGCACAGGCGACGGTGAGCACGCCATAGACCTTCCACAGCGCCTTGGCGGTGTGATTGATGCGCGGGGTGAGTTTTTCTTCCTTCATGGGCCCGGTGATCTCGGCACGTACCAGCTGCATGCCGCCCACGCCCATCATGGGTAGCAGGGCCACCGCCGTCACCACCACGCCGATACCACCGAGCCACTGCAACTGCTGGCGGTAGAAGAGTATGGAGCGGGGCAGATGGTCGAGGCCGACAATCACCGTCGCACCCGTGGTGGTGAACGCCGACACCGCCTCGAACACCGCTCGCGTCGGTGACATGTCGAGGCCGACCATGAAGGGCACCGCGGTGACCAGGCTCATGACCAGCCAGAACATGCCGACGATGACGAAGCCGTCGCGGTTGCGTAGCGCGCGCTGCCCGCGCCGGAACGGCAGCCACAGGGCCAGCCCGGCCGTGACCGCGACCCAGAAAATCGCTGCGAAATGGAACAGCTCGCCGTCCTCGTAGTAAGCGGACACCAGTACAGGAGGCACCAGGCTGGCGCTGAACAGCATGAGCAGGATGCCGAAGGTGCGAAGGACAATGGTCAGCTGCATGAACGGAAAGCCATCCGGCCGGAAGTCGGGCGCCTATTCTCCCTGCATGGCGCCAACAATGCATCCCCCATACCGCACCAGGGCAGTCGCGGCGCGCGGCGGGGCTTGGGTCACGTCCCGGACGCTGGTATAAAGTCGCCCCCATGCCGCAACCCCACATCTCCGCGTCCACGCGCCGCCGTCTGCTGCCAGTCTCACTGCCCGCGGCCATGGTGCTGGCGGCACTGGGCGTGGCTGTCAGCACCGGCTTTGCCTTCCGTCTGGCCCCTTATCTTTCCCATGCCGATCTGGCACTCATCTTTCTGGCGGGCGTGCTGTTCATCTCCGTGGGCCTGGGGCTGTGGCCCTCACTCTTCGGTTCCGCGCTGAGCTTCTTCACTTACAACTTCCTCTTCACCGAACCGTACTTCACCTTCCAGGTGGAATATCGCACCGATCTGGTGCGGCTTGCGGTATTCCTGCTGGTCGCCACGGTCACGGGCCAGCTGGCGGCGCGCATGCGCACTGCCATCGAAGATACCCGGGCGGTTGCCCGTCGCACCGAAGCCTTGCATGACTTCAGTCGGCGCATGGCGGCGGTGGTCTCCATGGAGGACGCCATGGAGGCCACGGTCGATCATCTCGCCGCCACCCTGGGGCGCCCCGCGGTCTTGCTGGCGCCGGCGCGCGATGGACGGCTGGAACAGCGTGCGGCCAGCAGCGACGACCTGCACCTGGCCGCCGGTGACCTCGCCCACGCACAACAGCTGTGGCAGGGGCGTGCACCGGCACGAGGGCCGTGGCAGTTCGTGCGCCTGGAGACTGCCGGTGGTCCGCTGGCGATGGCGGCCATCGGCACGCCGCTGACAGCGGACATGATGGAACTCGCGGAGGGTTTGTGCGGGCAGGCGGCCGTGGCCATCGAACGTACGCAACTCGCCGATGAACTCCAGGAGACGCGCAGGGCGGCCGAGACGGAACAACTGCGTGCTGCGCTGCTCAGTTCCCTCTCCCATGACTTGCACGCGCCCCTGCTCGCCATCCACACCATCACCACCGAGCTGCTCACCGGCGAGCCCACTCCGCCGGAGCATGCGGCCGTGCAACTGCGTGAGGTGCGCGACCAGACCGACCGGCTCATGCGCTATCTGCAGAGCCTGTTCGACATGACCCGTGTGGGTGAGGGCGGGCAACCCCTGCGCCGCGCCTCCGTAGACCTGCGCGAGATCGTCGTTGCGGCGCTTAACCGGCTGCACGCCCCATTGGAGCACTTCAATGTGGTGCTGGACCTGCAGGACATTGCCCCCGCGTATGTTCACGCTGCCCTGATCGAACAGGCGCTGGTGAACGTGCTCGACAACGCCACACGCTATTCGCCCCCCGGCGGAACCATCGCCGTGCGCCTGCACGATGGGGCTGAGCGCGCACACATCGAGGTGGTGGATCAGGGCCCCGGTTTTCCCGCCGGCCAGCCGCCGGGGCTCGGCCTGACCATCGCCCATGCACTGGTCGGCGCGCACGCCGGTGACCTCGAGGTGCTGCCTGGCCCTGAAGGTCGCGGCACCCGCGTGAGCATCACCCTGCCGCTCACAGCCGACGCTGGGCAGGATGGAAGCGTGCGGAGGTTCGACTAGCGGGAGCCGGCACGGAGGAGGCGTGCCATCCGCTGCAATGCCTAATTCCCGTCTTCGCGCAGGATCTCCTCGCGCCCCACACCGTCGATCGTGTAGAGCACCACGGGTGCGCCGAGAGCTTCCGGATGTATTCCATGACTTTCTGCGCCCGCGGCAGGTCGAGGCCACGCTGATCGACCTCGTGATGGTGGCGTAGTTTCATGGTGCCGTCGGTCTTCACTTCCTCTACGCTCACGCGCGGTGTGC